>NZ_JAGXJL010000065.1:0-44706 GCF_019091475.1 Streptomyces sp. GbtcB6
GCTTCTCGCCGCCGAACGCCGCTCCGACGTCCGCCCCTGTGGTGCCCAGGTTGACCTTCGCGATGCCGCAGTCGCTGCCGTTGGCGGACAGGAACGTCTCGATTGCGTGCAGGTTCGTGCTGTGGATCCCGGACGCGAGTCCCTGCGGTACGTCGTTGTGGATCTGGATCGCCTCGTCGAGGGTGTCGTAGACGAGGACGTAGACGATCGGCGCGAAGGTCTCGTGCCGCACGCAGGGCCAGTCCGGCTTGGCCCCGGTGATCAGGGTCGGCTGAACGTAGAAACCAGGTCGGTCCAGGCGCTGCCCGCCGTACGCGATGGACCCGCCGAGGCTTGTCGCCTGCGCCACGGCGTGGTCGAAGGCCTCGAGTGCGGCGGGGTCGATCAGCGGGCCGATCACCGAGCCCGGTTCGCGCGGGTCGCCGACGGTGATCTGCGCAAATGCCTCGTCCAGCAGCCGTACCAGGTCGTCGGCGACCGAGCGCTCGACGATGACGCGCCGGGTGCTGGTGCAGCGTTGCCCGGTCGTGCCGAGGGCGCCGAAGGCGATCGAGCGGGCGGCGAGTTCCAGGTCGGCGGTGGCGTCCACGATGCAGCCGTTGTTGCCGGAGCACTCCAGAAGGTAGCGCCGGCCGAGGGAGCCGCCGACGATGTTCGCCACTCGCCGGCCCACCGCGCTGGACCCGGTGAACGAGACCAGCGCGACACGCGGGTCGGCGACCAGCAGTTCCGCGGTTTCGTTGTCCTCGGGAAGGAACAGCGAGAACACGCCTTCCTGCCCGAGGGCCGCCGCCGCTTCGTTGCACAGTCGCTGCAGCGCGATCGCGGTGAGCGGAACCTTCGGGCTCGGCTTCCAGATCACCGTGTTCCCGCCGATCGCGGACAGGAAGCCGTTCTGTGCCCACACCGCGGCCGGGAAGTTGTACGCGCTCACGATCCCGGCGACGCCCAGCGGCAGCCACTGGTCGTACATCCGGTGCCGGTCCCGCTGGGACTGCTGTGTGAAGCCGTAGAGCATGCGCGACTGCCCGACCGCCAGCCGGGCCATGTCGATCACCTCGCCGATCTCCGCGGCGGCCTCGGCCAACGACTTCCCGGTGTCCAAGGTGACGATCCGGGCGAGCGCTTGCCGGTTCTCCGCGACGAGCTCGCCGATCGCACCGACCAGCTCACCCCGCCGTGGTGCGGGCACGGCCCGCCAGCGCTGCTGGGCCTCGACGGCGAACCGGACGATCTCCTCGTAGTCGGCCGCGGTGGCGCCGGCGACCTGGGAGACCGTGGTTCCGTCCGCGGGGTTGACCGCGGCGAACACGGGCCGTCCCGCGGTGGGCAGCCAACCGGTGGCGTCGCTGTAGGAACCCGCATGGACGGGCTTGATGCCCAGGTGTGCCAGGACTTCGTGTGTTTCGAACATGGCGGTCCTTTCAGGAGTCGGCGAGTGGGGAGTCGGCGAGGAAGCCGTCGATGGATTCGTCGGTGTGGAAAGAGGGCTTCTCGTGGTAGTGCGGGCCGTCGTAGATCTCGATGAGCAGACTCGGCTCGTGCGCGAGCGTCGGCCCGTGCGGGTGACCCGCGGGGTTGGCGTAGAACGAACCAGGCCGCAGCCGCAGGCCGCTGTCGGTGTACTCGTAGTCGCCCTTGATGCAGAACATGAACTGGTTCGACGCGTGCGTGTGCCGTTCGGGGATCCGTCCGCCGGCGGCGTAGTCGAGCAGCGCGATGCTCGCGCCCGTTTCCGGGTTCTTCCAGAGGAAGTACTGCCGGAACCCGAAGTCCGGGAAGTCCAGCCAGCCATCCGGGTCGAGGCCGGAGGTGTCGATCAGAATCTCTGACATGTGCGCTCCTTCAAGGGCGTTGGGCGGCGAGCCATGTGCGGTACTCACTGCGGCTGGCTTCGGTGGCGGGGAAGAGGCCGAAAAGCGGGCGTCCCCGGGCGACCTCGTGCTCGACGAACTCCTCGTACGCGGTCGCTTCCGCGGCCTCGGCGGCGACTTCGGCGGCGAGATGCGCGGGGACGACCACGACGCCTTCGCCGTCGCCGACGATGACGTCGTGCGGGTAGACGGCGACCCCGGCACATCCGACCGGCCCGTTGAGCTCCACCGGATGCAGTGCGATCGGGGTGGCGGGCGGCGCGGAACGCTGCTGGTACGCGGGCATCCCGGTCCTGCGGATCGCCGGCGCGTCGCGGAATCCGCCGTCGGTGACGACACCGGCCACACCACGGGCCATGAGCCGGGCGATCATCAGGTCGCCCGCCGACGCGGCCGTCGCGTTCCTCCCGGCGTCGATCACGAGCACGTGCTCGGGCGGGCATTCCTCGATGGCGCGGCGGTGCAGATGGTCGTCGTCGGCATAGCCGGTCAGCGAGTCGATGTCCTCGCGTGCGGGGATGAACCGCAGTGTGTAGGCCGGGCCGACCAGCCGCGGCTGCGCCGACGCGACCGGCCGCAATCCGAGCAGGACGGTGTTGCGGAGCCCGTGCCGCAGCAGCACGTTGGCGATCGTGGCGGTGCCTGCGTCCGCCAGCTGCGCCCTGGTTTCGGCGGTGAGCGGCGGCATCACGGCCGACCGCCTTGGCCCAGCACGGCGATCGCATCGATCTCGACCTTGATCTCCGGCTCGGCGAGCGCGCTGACCTCGACCAGGGCGGCCGCCGGAAACACGCCGTCGAACACCTCGGCGCGGGCCCGCCAGACCTCTTCGCGCCGGGTGATGTCGGTGACGTACAAGGTCAGCTTGACGACGTCGTCCAGGGATCCGCCGGCCGCGGCCAGCAGGTCCGCCATCCGCTCGAAGATGACCCGTGCCTGCTCGTACTCGCCACCGCCGGTCGCGGCCAGTTCCCGGTCCCGGGCCGTGAGCCCGGAGACGTACACGGTGTCGCCGGCACGGAGGCAGTTCGACCACAGCCGCGGCGGGGGCTCACTGACCCGTGGACTGATGATGTGCCTGATGGTCATTGGAAGAACTCCTGGGGAGGCTTCGCGCCCCATTGCGTGGTGTCCTCCGCGCTGCCCTCGAACACGCTCGGGCCGTGCTTGGCGGTGACCAGGTCGCCGTCGGTGTAGTGCTCGATACGGAAGCCGCCAGTAGTCGAAGATCTGGCTGCCCAGCAGGTGTCTGCCGACGCCGCAGTCCAGCTGGTAGCCCGCTTCGAGGAGGTGGTCGTGCCCGGTCATCACCGCGTCGAGGCCGGCGACTTCGAACGAGCAGTGGTGCACAGCGGGCTCGTCGGTGCCCAGTACCAGCATGCAGTGGTGGTCTACCGCGGTCTCACCACGGTCGACGCGCAGGAAACTCCCGGCGATCGAAGCCCCGTCCGGTCCGGCGAGGTGATCGGAGGCGAGCAGCGCGAATCGCTCGGTGAGCCACCCGACCGCGGCGTCGAGATCGGTCACGTGCAGCACGAAGTGTCCCAGCCTGACCACCGGGGCGACGGCGGTACGGACCCTGACCGAGCGGTCGACGCGCTCCTTGCGGCTCGCCGCGTTGAATCCCGGCGGTGACTCGGTCCATTCCGGGCGTACGTCGGCGCCGTGGACGGCGTCGATCTCGAAGCCGTCCGGCATGCGCATCCGAACGCGTTCCCCGCCGCCGGGAGCACCGGTGGGCTCCACCGGGCCCGAGCCGTCCAGAGTGGACAGGTGGGCCAGGTCACCCGCGGACTCGACCCGGAGCCCGGCGCCGAGAAATCGGGGCTCGGTGCCGAGTACTGCCTGATAGAGGAACGGCGCCGGTCCGCTGCCGCGCAGGAACAACTCGGTGGTACTGCGTTCGACGGTGGTCAGGCCGAAGTCGTTCAGGAACTTCTCGGCCTTGCCGACATCGGTGACCTGGTACCGCACATAGGCGACATCGATGGCTTTGCTCATGTCACGCTCACTGAGTAGGACGGTCGATTGTTCAGCTGGTCCACGGCGAATCCGGCCAGCTCCTTGAATTCGGTGGCGTACCGCCGGAGTTCCTCGGGCGCGAGTACGTCCTCGACACGGGTGAACCCGCCCGGTGCCCGCTCGGTGGCCAGATCCAGCACCCGTTCCGGGCCGAGGGTGCGGTTGTGCAGCGCGAGCTCCCGCATGGGCGGAAGCCGGTGCTCCTGGTAGGCGGCCAGCCCGGCGTACGGATCGCCCTGCGTGGCCAGGCAGTGGGCGAGCGCCCTCGCGTCCACGACGGCCTGCGACCCGGCCTGGGAGCCCGTCGGGTGCATCGGATGGGCCGCGTCACCGATCAGCGTGACCCGGCCGAAGGTCCACTGCGGAATCGGATCGCGATCGACCTTCGGGAACTCGAATACGGCCGTTCCGGCATCGATCAGCGAAGGCACGTCCAGCCAGTCGAACCGCCAGTTCGCGAACGCGTCCGCGAACAGAGACGTGTCGACGGTACGGTTCCACTCCTCGCGGGGTGGGCCGTCTCCGGGCGTGCCGAGTTCCACGATCCAGTTCACGATCATCCGCCCGTCCGGCCGTTGAAACATCGGATAGGCGACGATCTTCTGCTCGCGGTGGCCGGCGATGATGAACGTCCGCCCGCCGAGGAACGGTTCCGTCTCCGCCGCGCTGCGCCACATCAACTGCCCGCCGTACCGCAGCGGCTGGACCGGGTAGAAGTGCTTGCGCACCACTGAATGCAGGCCGTCCGCACCGATCAGGACATCGCCGCGGACGGTCAGCCGCCCACCGGTGGTCCGGTCCCTGAAGTGCGCGGTGACACCGTCGCGGTCCTGTTCGAACGCTTCCAGGGTCTGCCCGGCGACGACGTGACCCGCGCCGAGCCGCCGTTGCACCGCTTCCAGCAGGAGGACCTGGAGGGTGCCGCGATTGATGGCCAGTTGGGGCCAGCGGTAGCCCGCCTTCAGCCCGCGTGGCTCGGCCCAGACCCTCTGGCCGAGCGCGGTGTGGAAGCCGAGTTCCTCGATGGGCACCGCGTTGCGCGTCAGCTCGGCGGCGAGCCCGAGTTCGAAGAGTTCGCGAACCGCGTTGGGCTGCAGATGGATGCCGAGTCCGAGGGCCTGGATACGCGGCGCCGACTCGAACACGGTCGCGTCGATCCCGGCCGCGTGCAGACTGAGGGCGACTGACATACCGGCGATCCCGCCGCCCGCGACGATCACCTTCATCGCCCGTTCCCGTCCACTGTGGACCGACGCCGGGCCCAGGCGAGTCGGTCCGGCACCGCACCGGGAACGCCGCCGAGGCAGCTCGAGCCGAGGGTGCCGCAACTGAGCGCGTCGCCGCGTTGTACGCGGGCGCCGTGAGTGGTGGGGGCGGTCATCGGTGTGAAGATCCGGCCCATGTCCGGCAGCAGGCGGATCAACTCGCCCTGGACGACACCGGGGGCCTCGGTTCCGTTGTGGGCGCACGTGGCGAGGCGCATCTACCGCACCCCCTTCGTCCGCAGGAACAGTGCGGCCACGACCGCCGCCACCGCGGCCGCGCTCGCCGTGACGACCAGCCCGTCCGCGTAGCCGTTGGCCAGCGCATCGGTGGCGATCTCGTGCACCCGCGGGCCGAGTTGCGCGGTGGCGACGGCGATCGGGCCGCCCTCGTGCAGGATCGCCTCGGCCGGCGCCAGTTGGTCCGGCGGCAGGTTCGCGCTCGCCAGCCCGCCGGTCAGCAGCGGCGCGGCCTGACTCAGCGCGACGGTGCCGATGACAGCCGGTCCCATCGTCTGGCCGAGGTCCCGCACCAGGCCGGCGGTGCCGCTCGCCATCCCGGCCAGCTCCACCGGCACCGCGTTGACCATCGCCGCGGTGAGTCCCGAGATCAGCAGAATGAAACTGACGCCGTTGAGCACGAGAACGCCCAGGATCGGCATGACCCCCGTCTGGGAAACCGGGATCGCGGCCAGCCACAGGTGGGACGCCGCCTGTGCCACCAGACCGGTCACCAGCAGCCAGCGAGGTCCGACCTGCCGGAGCAACCGGGCCAGCAGCGGGCCGAACAGCAGGGGGACACCCTGCACGATCACGAAGGGCCACGCGGTCTTCATCGGCGTCTGGTGCTGGATGACGCCGAGCCGGATGCTCAACACGTATCCGCAGCCGAGGAAGGAGAACATGCCGATCACCGCCACGATCGCGGAGGTCGCGAACGCGGGTATCCGGAACAGTTCCAGGCGCAGCATCGGCGACGCGCTGCGCGACTCGACCCACAGGAATCCGGCGAACGCGATGACGCCGAGTGCGAACGCGACCAGCACGCCCGGATCCGTCCAGCCGTCGAGCGGGCCCTGGATCACTCCGTAGAGCAGGGCCAGCACGGAGAACGCGATCGTGGCCTGTCCCGGCCAGTCGGCGGCGCGGCCCTCCGGTGCGGACGAGTCGTCGACCAGTACGGCGCTCAGCCCGGCCGAAACGGCCGCGATCAGCGCGCATGCGCCGAACACCCAGTAGAACGACGCGGTCTGGGTGATGATCCCGGACAGCAGCGGCGCGAGCACCGCCCCGATCGAGAGAGCGGTCGCCCAGGCGGCGAGTCCACGTGCACGGTGGGCGGGTTCCGGAGTGGCCGCGGTGATCACGGCGAGGGAGGACTGGAACAGCGCGGCCGCGCCGATCCCCGCGAGTGCGTGCCCGACCGCCAGCACCGGCACGGTCGACGACGTGGCGGCGACGAGGTAGCCGAGCGCCATCAGCAGACCGCCGCCGACGAGGATCTTCTTGCGCCCGCGGAGGTCCCCGAGCACCCCGAAGGTCAGGCTGAGCACGGCGATGGGCAGGAGGAACGCGTCGCCGATCCAGCTGAGTTCAGCCCCGGAGGCATGCAGGGTGCGCTGGATCGGGCCGTTGATCACCGCGGGCAGCACGATGCCGATCTGGGCCACGCCGACCGCGAAGCAGCCGGCCACCAGGGTGCCCGCGCGCAGCGTGGGCCGGGCGGCGCCGATGTCGGGTCGTTCGGCGGCAGTGGAGGTCATATGGGGTCCCACCTTTCAAGGCATGGCTCTGGTCCGGTCCGTCGCAAGATCGGAGGGCTCAGGCGTTCTGGGTGTGGCTGTCATGCGAGCGCTGTCGGCAAGGCGCAGGGGGCTTGGCCGCCGATGGGCCGGCGGAGGCCAATGGCGTGGTGACCAGCGGTGAACGTCATGTGTCTACCGCCTTCTACAGGATGTACTGAAGTTCATTTATGAACTCCAGTACATCGACGTACTGGAATGTAGAATGCGGTGGAGCAGGTGGTCAAGAGGTCTGAGAGGCGACGTAGTCTGGTGGCCGTCATGACGAAAAGCGCCGAACCCCAGACACCGCCGCCGAGCCGACGCGAGCGCAAGCGGCAGGAGATCCGTGACCGGCTCTACACCTGCGCGCTCGATCTGTTCCTCGAGCAGGGGGTCGACGCCACGACCATGGACGACATCGCCGAACGAGCCGATACGGCCCGAACGACGGTGTTCAACCACTTCCCGCAGAAGGGACTCTTCCTTCAGGAGTGGGGACGGCGTCGCCGGGACCGGGTCACCGAGATCATGGCCGCGGAGCACACCGAGGACCTGCCTGCCGCCGACCAGCTGCGCCGCTACCTGAGCGCACTGGCCGAGTTGAACACCAACTCGCGGACGGCGACCATCACATTGATGGACGCAGCCATCCGCGTCGGCGGGGCGATCAGCTTCTCCATCCACGACGTCGAGCTCACGAAGATCATTGAAAAGGGCCAGCTCGGCGGCGAATTCCGCTCCGACTCCGATGCTTCCCAGGCCGGAACAGTCCTGGCGGCCGGGTACTTCGCGGGCGTGCTCCGCTGGATCGGCAGCGAGCCGGAACCGTTCGCCCTGTCGACCTACCTCGACGACCTGCTCGACCTGATCCTGCGCGGGCTGGCCGACCGGCACTGACAGCCGGAGCCGTCACAACTGGTGGTTCCCCGTCCATCCGTCAACGGCCTGCGGTTGCAGGCGCGTCGGGTGCACCGGGACGTCCGTGGGGCCGGGCGGGTACCGATCCTGCCAAGATCACGGAAGCGCGGCCACGACCAACCGGCGCAGCAGCGAGCGGACGAAGTCGTATCCCTCCCACAGCAGTCTGATCCTCTCCTCCGGGTACGCCGTCACCGTCGGTGTCGTGTCCAGTACCTGGGTGCGGCGGTCCTGGGGGTCGTACGCCGGCCGGCCCGGGTCGCCCGTCCTCGCGAACGCCGTCCACGACTCGCGGAAGCAGGTGGACAGGGCCTCGGCCTCGGGAGTGATGCCGGTGCCCGCCCAGAGGAGGTTGGCGAGGTCCTCCTCGAACGTGCCGAAGAGGAGGGGGATGTCCAGGCCGTGGCAGGCACCCAACAGCCCGCCGCTGCCCGGGGCGCCCCAGGTCAGTTCGTACAGATGCGCCCGGCCGCCGCCCGCCGGCTGCGCCTCCGTCAGGTGCAGGGACGGCATGGCGAACAGCACGGGACGCCCGGTCGGCCCGGCTGCACCGGGTGCTGGCCACCACCTTCTTCCACGGCGTGCCCACCCGCGAGGCCGCCGCAGAACGGCTCGACCTGCCGCCGAGCACCTACCGCCGGCACCTCGCCCGCGGGATCGGGCAGGTCTGCGACCGGCTGTGGGAACGGGAGCTGTACGGCGCGGCGGCCGAATGACTCCCCCTGGCACCAAAGGGAGTCACACCACCGGGATCACTCCAGCGCGGTGACCAGGAACTCGGCAGGATCCACCTCGTGCGTACGCTGCCAGTACTCCAGCGTCGTCAGCGGCCAGTTCTGGGTCGAACGGCCGGTGCTGTTGCGATACCAGGAGTTCACCGTGGAGAACCCCCAGGCCCGCCGGCCGCTCTCCTCGTCGATCCGGCGCTCGTAGGCCGTCAGGGCCGCCTCGCGCACCTCCAGCGACGAACTGCCGCTCTCCAGCAGCAGCCGTACGGCATCGACCACGTACCGGACCGCGCACTCGGACATGAAGAGCACCGACACACCGTGGACCACGATGCCGGTGTTCGGCCCGTACAGGGAGAAGAAGTTGGGGAACCCGGGGACGCAGGCACCGAGGTAGGCGCTCGCGTCGTCGCCTCCCCAGCGCTCCCGCAGGTCGCGGCCCTCGCGTCCCACCACCTCCATCGGCGCCAGGAACTCCGCGGCGTGGAACCCTGTCGCGCAGATCAGCACGTCCAGTTCGTGGTGGTCGCCGTCGCCGGTACGCAGGCCGGTGGGCGTGACCTCCTCGACGGGCGTACGCACCAGACGCACGTTCGGCTGCTTCAGGGTGGCGATCCAGGTGCCGTCGTCCGCGATCCACCGCTTGGCGCCGAACGGCCCGTCGGGAGCCAGCGCCTCCCGCAACTCGGGGTCGTCCTCGGTCTGGACGTCGATCCACTGGCGCAGCATGGCGCCCAGCTGCTCGTTGCCGGCCGACACCGCGTGCTCCGTGGGCGGGTGGGCCGGATCGACGGTGACCAGCCCGAGATTGCCCTCCACGTACGTCAGGAACGTGACGGCCCGGTACCAGGTGCGGTAGTGGGGCAGACGGTCCAGCAGCCACTGCTCGTCTGCCCCGACGGGTTGGCGCAGCCTGGGCGTCGGGGCCAGCCACGGCATGGTCCGGCCGAACACGGTCACCTCGGCCGCCGTACGGGCGATCTCGGGGACCACCTGGACCGAGAACGCGCCGGTGCCGATCCCCCCGACCCGCTACCCGGCCAGATCCACCGAGTGACCCCACTCGGCGGAGTGGAAGAAGGGCCCCGAGAACGTCCCGAGGCCCGGCACGCGGGGCAGCCGCGGCCGGCTCAGCTGCCCCACCGCGCTGACCTGGACGTCCGCGAGGACCTCGTGCACGCCGTCGGCGGTGCGCACCTGGAGCACCCACTGCGCCCGCGCGGTGTCCCACCGGCTGGAGAGCACCTCGGAGCCGAACCGGATGTCCTCGTAGAGGCCGTTGTCCTTGGCGAAGGCACGCAGGTAGTCCAGGACGGCGGGCTGGGTGCTGTAGTGGTCCGTCCAGCGGCCCGGGTAGCCGCTGAAGCGGTACACCTGGCTCTCCAGGTCGACCCGGCAGCCCGGATAGTCGTTCGCGTACCACGTGCCGCCGACGTCCTGACGACGCTCCAGCACGGTGACCGCGACACCTGCCTGCCGCAGCCGGTGGGCCAGCAGCAGACCGCTCGCACCCGCACCGATCACCGCGACCCGCAGCTCCCGGCCGGCGGCGACGGCCGAGCGGTGCCAGCGCGGCCGCCCCGGGTCGTCCTCCGGGCGGAAGCAGAGCCCGTCGGTCAGCAGTGGCACGTAGGCGGCGTACGACGGCCCCATCGCCCACTCCACGATGCGCCGCATCATGTCGTAGCCGGGCCGGCGCCGCTCCCAGCCGTCGCCGACCCGCTCCAGTGCCGCCCGGCACGCGCGCAGGATCTCCGCTCGCACCTCGGCCGTATACCCTCCCTCCGGCACCCCGATCACCAGCTCCGGCCGCCACCGCGGACGCAGCAGCTCCAGGTCTCCGGTCAGGTGGACGGTGCAGATCAGCAGGGCCACCGGGTCGGCGGCATCCAGCCGGCCCACGAGCTCGTGCACCGGCAACCCGGACCGGTCGTCGTCGAACATGGCGTGCAGTCTCCTCAGGTCGAACAGGCGAGGACCGGCTGTCACCCGGCTGCCCCGTGCCGCGGACGGACCGGGACACCTGGAACACGACCGGGCACCGGTCTCGGCCCCAAGCCGACCAGCGACGAGCGCTCAACCGACAGACCATTCACCGCTCACTCCCCGTCCACCACGCCGACGGCCGCCGCCATATCGGGCGCAGCAGCCGGGTCCGCCGCATGAAGCGCTACGGCGGCCTTCAGGCACCGGTTGAGCGTCGGGCAGGGGACATACCCGGCTGTCCAGGTCCTTCCAGAGCTCTCCGGCGTCCGTTTCCGGCCTGGGGTCCGCGCCATTCCGGCGTCGATGTCCACCTCACGGCATGCCTGCCCAGGACGCCGACACCGTCCCGCCGCCGGTGCGGGGCGATCGGTGGGTCAGGCACCGGTCAGCGCCGCCGATGCGTCGTCGGTCTCACCTGCGGGAGGCCGACAGTGCGCGGCCCTCGTGTTCGGTCACCCGGGAGGTGTCGTACGGCACGGCGTTGACCCAACGCCGCGTCAGCCGGGCGATCCGCTCGCCGTACCGCTCCGCGGTGATCCGCTCGCCGCGCGATCCGGCGTGATCCGGCCCCGGGTCGGCATTGCTCTGGCTCATCAGCCCCAGCCACGAGCCCAACCGGTTCACATCGTCGCGGGCGCCACCGCTCCGGTTGCCGGCCGGCATGTCCCCCACGCCGATCCACTGCATGCACATCTGCGCAGCGAAGACCACCAGCCGCCCAGGAACACCTGCTTGTCGCAGCTCTGCGAGGCGGACATGGTGAACCCTCCGGCCGGTTTGTCCTTCCATGCCTGCGTCGTGAACGGCGTGAACGCCGCCCCCATGAACGCCTTGAGCACCGCCGACACGCTGCCCGTCACATCAGCTTCGGGCAGCCGAGGACGATCGCATCGGAGCGCTCAAGAAGCGCCGGCGCGGCGGCTGCGCCACGCCGGGCTGCTCGGCAGCGCGCCCGGAGTCCGGTTCTTCCGCGACTGCGACGAAACACCGGAGCTGCCGGGCCTCCAAGTCACTCATACCCTCGAGGTATCAACGGCGACCGGATCGGTCCTTCAGGTCGGCCACCACGCGGGGTTGACTGGCAGTCGCCGGCCTGACGGAGCTTCCCGCCATCCGTCGGCGCCCGGTACGGGCTTCGGGTCCGCGACGGACCGATCGTCACCGCCCATCATGCCGCGAGCGCGCGGCCCCTCTTCGATCAGTACCACTGCAAGGAGAACACTGTGTCTTCCAACGCCTTCGCCAACACTGTCGACCCGAACGAGACCACGGCCACCCGGCGGCAGCGGGGCGAGAAGATCGCCGAAGAGCTGCACGGAGGCCGCGCGGCCATCCTGGACGCGCTCGACCGGGACTTCCCCTTTCTGGCCAACGCCCTCACCTCCTACGCCGTCGGGGAGGTCCTCGCCCGCACCGTGCTCGACGTACGCACCCGCCAGCTCGCGCTCGTCGCCGCGTTCGCGGCACTCGGCCTCGGCGACTTCATCAAGGTCCACGGCGATTACGCCCTCAACGCAGGAGTCACCGAGGAGGAACTGAAGGAGATCGTCTACCTCACCACGATTCCCGGCGGTTTCGCCCGCGCCGTCCAAGCCTCGCAGGCGGTGGCCGAGCTCATCGCCTCCCGCTGAACCAGCCTGATGCTTTTCCCGGTGGCCCGCTCCGGAGCGGGCCACCGAACTGCGCCATGCGGCGTCGCACCGCCCCCGTACATGCCCCACCGCTGCCGACCAGGCCCGTACCACCAGGCTTTCCGTTACTCACCGAAAAGGCTTCCTCCATGCAACCGCGTTCGGACCGTCCCACCGTCTCCGTCGCCTACCACTCCGGCTACGGCCACACCGATGTGCTCGCCGAGGCGGTCCGCTCCGGCGCGGCCGACGCCGGAGCGGCCGTCCACCTGGTCAGGGTTGACGAGATCACCGAGGAGCAGTGGACCATGTTGGATTCGTCGGACGCGATCATCTTCGGGTCGCCCACCTACATGGCCACCGCATCCGGCGCCTTCCACACCTTCGCCGAAGCCACCTCGAAGCGTTTCGTGCCGGCCACATGGCGGAACAAGCTCGCCGCCGGGTTCACCAACTCCGGAGCCAAAAGCGGCGACAAACTGCACACCCTGCAGTTCTTCACGATGCTCGCCGCTCAACTCGGCATGCACTGGGTGAACCTTGGCCTGCACCCAGGCTGGAACAGTTCACAGGCGTCAGAAAACGACCTGAACCGGCTCGGTTTCTATCTCGGTGCCGCTGCCCAGACCGATGTCGACCAGGGAGCCGAGGCAGTGCACAAAGCCGATATCGCCACCGCCCAGCACCTCGGCCGCCGAGTAGCCGAAACCTCCGCCATCTTCCGTGCCGGCCAGGCGGCTTCCGCCTGACCGTCCGCCCCCCCGGGGGGGCAGGCCAGCCGGGTCTGCAGCCGCCCACAGTGGGACTTCACTGTTCCTGCTGGTCAGAGGCATAGTTTCGAGCGTATCGGGCTGACGGCTCATCAGGGCTAGTTCGGACAGACTGGTCCGCTCGGTGGGTGGGGCCGCTGACGATCGAGGCATGATGGTGTCGTTCCAGTCCCGCAGCGTGCGAAACGCCGACACGTCACGCCTGAGCCGAAGCCCAGCCGGGAGCAGGTGCTCCCGGTGGATCCCGATGTGCGACACGTACACGAAACCCGTACGGCACCTCCCGGTCCGGAAGCGGTTTGCTCAACTCCTGTCCCGGCAAAGGTCAGGGCCGATCCAGCTCGTTGTGGTGGACGTGGCCGCACATGCTCATGCGTGAACGGGGAAGAGCGGTACGTCCAGTCGATCCGCGAGGTCGTCGAAGGTGATGCCGAAGGTCTTCAGCACGGTGACGCCCTGGGCGGTGATGCCGAAGACCGCGAGGTCGGTGTAGATACGGTCGACGCACACGCCCTACCTAACGGCAGTTGCAAAGCCTCGACCCCACCCCTTCGCTCCTGGGACTTTTCAGGGACTTTCAGTGTTGCCCGAGAGGCTCCCGAGGGATTTTCTCCGCCTAACGGAGCAAGCCCCTGAAAGCCCGGAAAGGGCCTCCACCGCAGGTCAGAGGCCCTTTCCGAGGCAAAGCCGCAGGTAGCGGCAGACGAGTCGGGCTATACGCCGGGTATTCCTGAGCACCCTTGTGACCTGCGCTTTTGCGAGCCGTATCGGTTGTGACCTGCTAGGACGGGTTGCAGAGGCGATCGGAGGCAGTCAGAGGAAACCGCTCTGATTCGACCCGGGTTCGACCCGAGCTGCTCGGAGCCAGTCAGAGGCAATCGCCCTCTGTTTGGCCCCGAATCGGCCGAGGTCGGGGCGGTGTCGAACGGGTCAGGACTCCTCTGACGGCACCCCGAGTCGTTCTCGGTCGAGCCGCGATGGGGACGCCTGCCTCTGATGCGGGGCCAGGCATGCGAAGGCCTCCAGGACGGCAATCCTGGAGGCTTCGCTTGGCACCGATTGGAGGTCGGTTCCGGACACCACCCGTGGTTTTAGCGGGCCTGGGTGGCGTCCACGTCCTTGCGAGACGACCCCACAGTGCCACACCACACCCACCAGGCAGACCCATCCCAACGACCAATTCACCCGAGCGAGCGACTGGGCCTTTACAGGCTGTCTCCGGCTGCGGCTGACCTGGTTCTGCTCGGAGACCTCACCGGCCGCTACGCGGCGGGCAGTTACAGCAGGCTCGGCTCCGACCGCCGGAGCGTGGTCCTGCGCGCGGACCGCCAGGGCGTGGCCGAGCACGGCCACCGGATCACTGCGGCGATCGCCTGCCACGTGGCTCGCGCCGGCGGCACCGTCGACCAGCTGACGCAGCTCCTGCTGCACTCCGAGCACGAAGGTGGACGGCACACCCGGCACATTGCGCTGCGTTCCGGGCAGTCGCGCGCCCTGGACTACATCCGCCGGGTGTGGGCCAGCGCCTCGGACGCGATCAGCAGCACCCGGGCGCTGGGCTCCCGGCACGAGGCGTACGAGGTCCTCGCCGCACTGCGCGACCGGATCGAAACGACACCGTGGCGCGGGGAGCGTGGCCGGACCGCGCTGCGGGTGCTGCGGGCGCACCTGAACTTCGCCGAGATCGCGGGCGGCCCGCTGCACCATGCCAGTGAGCGGCAGACCGCGGAGGAAGCCGGGGTCTCCCGCACGACCCTGCGGGTCGTCTACGAGACGGTCCTCCGGCCGCGTGGCTGGCTGCGGCGTCTGCGGGTGGGCCATGGCCGGGAGGGCTCCACCTGGTACCTGGGCGACGGCACCATCCCCGGTCACGGTGACCCGGCTCTTCTGTCTCGTTTCCGGTCCACTCAGTTCCCCCCCGACCCGGCACTTGAGGAGTGGACCACCTCTGAGACGGCCACGACGGCCGACATCGACTCCACCGTCCTCGGCCGTCTGATGGGCCACGACGCCTTCGCCCACCACGCCCTGGGCAGCGCCGCGCTCGTGATCATCAGTGCCCTGCACCTGCGCCCCGACCAGACCGTTGCCGAGCTCGTAGGTACTTCTTCGGTCTCCCGCGCCACCACCTACCGGTCCCTGCGACGCCTCGCCGACCACGGTCTCGTCCAGCACACCGGGGAGACCTGGGTCCTCACACCGCGTGCCCTGGAGGGTTTCGGTATCCACCTCCCGGACGACGCTGGCAACGGCCACACGCTGGCACAGGGCTGGGCCGACATCGCCGAGCAACACGGCGCCTGGGGCATCGCGGCCCGGCGCAAGGCCCAGCACACGGCGGAACGAGCGGCCTACCAGCAGGCACTGGACCGATTTGCGGAGCACCGCCGCAGGGCCGTGGTGATCGTCCGCGACGGCCGTCAAGTCCTGGTCCCCATGCCGCGCCCCGATGAGATCCCGCCCACGTGGCACGCCCCGCACGGGCGCGTCCTCGACCCGCTCACCGGCCGTCCGGCCGCCGACTGGCGGGTCGCCACCGACGGCCGACTGATCCTCATCACCCCATCCGACCAGCGCAGTTACGACGAGCTGGCCGCCGCCCATGCCGAAGCCCTCAGCGAATGGGAGTCCGCCGCATGAACCCAGAGCCCCCGGTCACCTCCGAAGCGAGCGAGGCGGTGACGCCCGAGTCCCTGCGCACGCAGTACGAGTCCGGCGCCACGGTCGAAGAACTCGTCGCCACCAGTGGGCTGTCGTACGGCACGGTCCTCAACCGGCTGCACGACGCCGGGACCGAGATGCGCACCTCCTGGCAGACCCGCCGGCTGCGGCAAAACCCCCAAGCCCGCCGCCGCCTCGCCGCCCGCCTGCGCACCCTGTATGAGCAGCACGGCGCAACCCTCACCGAACTCGCCGCAGCGGCGGGAGAGACGAGGCGCGGTGCCCGGCGCCTCCTGCTCGAAGCCGGCGGCACCGTGCGCACCACCCAGCAGACGCAGCGGGTGCGTGCCGCAGCGCGGGCCGCCGAACGGTACAAGGTCGCGCTGTCCCTGCGGGTCCGGTACGAGGCCGGAGCCACGGTCCCGGACCTCGCCAGAGAGCACAGCTACTCCGTCGCCACCGTCTACCGGCTCCTGCACCAAGCAGGCACCCGCATGCGGCCCCAGCACCACCACGGCCCGGCCCACGACACCACGAAGCGCTCATGAACGCCGCCGCCCTCGCAGGTGTCCCCCGCGGTGCCTGGCAGATCAAGAAGGCGACCGCTCGCCACTCCGGCCGCGACAGGACAGCACGGGCACCCCCGTCGTCGGCCCGCGTGCCGAACCGTGCACACAAAACAACGTCCCTTCCCCCTTCAGGAGATCAAGCACACGTGAACGAGAACACCCGTCACAAGACCCTGGCCGCAGCCACAGAACACGTCTGGGACGCGTTCGTGATCGTCGTCGGCATGCTCAAGGGCGGCACCGGCAAGACCACCTCGGCCTGGTTCATCGCCCTCTACTACGCCGTCGTCCTCGGCCTGCCCACGTTGCTGCTGGACGCCGACGCGACCAGTCAGTCCGCCTACGACTGGTTCAAGGTCGCCCAGGCCGCCGGCTTCGAGATTCCCGAGAACCTGGTAGTCGAGCGGTACCCGTTCGACGACATCGCCGAGTACATCCGTGCCAAGCGCGCCGAGTTCGGCGCGATCGTGGTCGACGCCGGCGGCGGCAGCGCCCGCATCTTCCACGAGGCTGTCACCGAGGCGAACCTGCTGCTCGTCCCGGTCGCCCCCACCAAGATCGAGCGCCGCAAGCTCGTGGCCACCTTCGACGAGGCCGAGCGCGCCGCCGCCCGCAACGAACACGGCGTCACCGCCCATGTCGTCATGGTCAAGGCCGACGACCGCACCAGCCTGCCCGGCCGGGCCAAGAACCAGCTCCTCGACCCCGCCGAGGGCGAGGGCATCGGCCCGGACCGCGACGAGGCGTTCCCACTCGCCGACACCACCATCCACTCCTGGGTGCACTACATGGAGGCCTTCGGCGAGATCCCCACCGAGCTGAGCGAGTACGCCGAGCTGATGAAGGAGCTGACCACAGCGTGAGCGAGAAGAACGAAAGGATCAGGCCTCCAGCCCGACGTACAGGCGGTCGTGCCTTGGGCGGAGCAAGGAAGACGACCCCTCCGCCCCCTCCCCCGGCCGCCGAGCTCACCCCCGAGCGGTACGCTGCCGAACAGGCCGCCGCCCCGGGCGAAGGCCGTCCGTCGGTCGGCGAGCCGCAGGCTCAGCCCGCTCCTTCCACCGTTCCCGACCCCGAGGGGTCGGCACAGGGCCGGGCTGGGGCGATGCCCGAAGTGACAGAGACCTCCGCCCAGGCGAGTGCCGAGGCACCGAGCGGCCCCGCCCCAGAGCCTGCCGTCAGTCAGCCAGTTCGCCCGGCCGTCGCCGCCACCGAGGCGGGGACGGAATCCGCCGGTCAGCCGGTGGAGCGGCAGGTATCGCCTGTGCTCCCGGCTGCCGAGCCCGCAGCACCGGCCATCCAGCCCACGCAGCCAGCCGCACCCGTTGTGCAGCACGGCACGTCCGCGGCTGCTGGCGCAGCCTGGGGCGCCGAGGTGGCGCTTCGCCCTGCAGATTCTCCGGCGGCAGGCGGCAACGGGTTCCCGGTGACGACGGATGTTCCACGGGCTCACCAGGAACAGGCTGCGCAATCGCATGCAGCGCCCAGCGAAGGAGCACCGTGGGCTCAGGGATCCGGCCGCCCGAAGGACATTCCTGAGACCGCCGTCGTTCTCAACCAACGCATCATCGCGCGCGAGAGTCTCGACTCGTCGGTCCCTGCGGCGCTGAAGCTGAAGAAGCGGCTCAAGCGCTTCGCGCTGGACAACGAACTCGACCACCTGCCCATCGGCGACATCGTCTCGGTCGCCCTGGACGAGTGGCTCACCACCCGCGGGTTCTGACCCGACCGCCAGGCACGGGGCGGCCACCCCCGCGCAAGGGGGCAGCCGCCCCGTGCCGACTATTCCAATAACCCAATAGGCGGATAGCTATCCGCCTATCCGGACCGACCGGAGCAGCTCGCGTGCCTGATCACTCCCCCTACGCCCGCCGACTACGTGAAATCGCCGACGCCCTCGACGCCGTGCCCCAGCCGACCGATGACGTTCTCACGCCGCACCCGGACACCCTGGACGTCATCAGAAACCGGCACACCAAACGCGGACAGTTCAACCACTCCGTCCCCGAAGTCCTCCAGCTCCAGCGCCGGATCCGCCGCTACAACGCCGATACCGGCGTACCGCACGGAGACATCGTCGCCCTCGCCCTCGACACCTGGCTCCGCGCAAAGGGCTACCCACCCGACCTCAAGCCGCGAGAGACAGAAGTTTCATGACGGGCATCGCCCTTTACCTCGCAGGGAGACTGCCGTTAGCCAAGGTCCCGATTCGGTGCTCGCCCTCCCACGCGACGACACTGCAGCGTGCCCCTTCGGCCAGACCACGCCGAGCTTGTCAGCTGACTGTCGGAATTTCCCCGCGACGTGCAGCGCGTTTCCCCATTGGGCAGTCACACTCAGTAGCCTCGGTGCTGGCTCGGGGACCTGGCGCATGAAGGGGTTGTGATCGTGGCATGTACCTGGCTGTCCATCCGGGTGGAGTTGGTCTCTGGGCACGGTGCGGACCTGTGGCCTCGCCCCGGCCGGGTCTTTGCCGGCGCGCCTTCGCATTCCTTCGCCCAGTTCGCCACGGCCATCGATCTCGCTTTCGGCCGCTGGGATCTGGCCCATCTGCACCTGTTCACGTTGTCCGACGGCGCCCGGGTCAGCCCCCTGGACTGGTGGGACGACGAGGCCCCGGACGGCACCGTGGACGGCCATGCGACCAAGTTGAGCAGGCTGCAGGCCGGCGAGCGGTTCGCCTATGTCTTCGACATGGGCGATGACTGGGCCCACCTGTGCACGGTGGCGGACAAGCACATCGATCCCCTCGACGAACTCGGCGAGGTGCCCGACCTCCCGGTTCCCTACTGGGGCTGGGGCAGCCTCCCAGACCAGTACGCACGCCGCTGGGACGGGGACGACGGGGAGTCGCCGATGCCGAAGCGGCCGGCCCGCGGGCTCAGCGATCTGCCCCCGATCCTGCCGTGGTGGGGCGAGCGCCGCCGCGGATGACCTCACGCTGCGTACTCGAAGTGGCGGCCAGTGGGGAAGGGGAGTGGCCACGGTGGAGCTGCAGTGGCCGTGAGCGGGGAAGATGAAGTTTGCTGGCCGCCAGCAGGCAATCTGACGACGAGCAGCCCTCCTCGGGCACCTCGACGCGGAGAGGCTGCCAGCGGCCCCCTTCAATGCCGCTTGCGTGAACGGCATCAGTCCCTGCTCTGAGTGCGCCGATCATCTGCCGCGGAGGGCCGCCGAGCATTAGTGGTGCCGTGACCGTGTTGCCGGAAGGGGGCCTCATCCGGGTGCCGCCGGATACGTGCTTGCCGCCAAGCGACGTCGAAGGACGGCTTGTCAGGGCTGGTCCACATCAGGCGGAGGGCGCTGCAGCTGGTGAGGGGCGCCAGGATCCACCTCAGCAACGTGGTCATGGGCTTCCGGGACCGCGTGATCCCGTTCCGTTCCGAGCGGCGATGACTTCGATGGCCACAGCGTGTTCGGGTTGCCGAGCGGCCCGCATGCCGTCGGCGAGGAGGCTGAGCAGCATGCGTTTCTGCTCGTTGCGGGAGAAGGTGGTGAGGAAGTCCCTTAGAACTTCGAGCAGTTGGGCCTCGAAGGGCTCCTCATCGTCAAGGGGGTAGTTCCGCAGGCGATCGGCTATCTGGCGCAGGACCTCGTCGCTCGGGGGATCCTTCAGTCCGGCCGCCGGCTGCGCTGCCTGCTGCAGCCACCAGGCAAAGACCCCCGCTGGATGCGCGAGTTCGCGTACAAGGGCCCGGTTGCGTTGGCGTGTCAGGGCTTCCTGAATGCCCTGCTTCCTGCTGGCCTCAAGCAGTGCCCGGACTGCCTCATCATCGTCAGATGCGAGCGTGAGACGGCACTCGGCTCTCACCTCAAGACCGGATTCTGTGTCGATGCGGCGTGATCGCCGCAGGCTTCGCGCGCATGCATCCTGGGCTGCTGGCAGGTCCCGTGGGTCCATGTGCCGTACCGCGTCCGCTGCCGCTGCCCGCAGGGCGAGGCGGACTTGGTCCGCGAGCGCATCGGGGTCGTAGGCACCGGATGGGCCGGCCTCGGGGAAAGCGGTGATGGTCGTGGTGAAGCGAATGCCTGGGCGCAGGCTGGACAAGACGGCGGGGAACTCGGTGATGCCGCGCCTGAGAGCGCGCCGCCGCGATCGTGCCGATCGGTACGTCATAGTGCGGCAGCCCCCTCGTCTCCCGCATGAGGGGTGTGGTTTCGGCGTTCGTGGCGGCGAAGCATGAGTCGTTCGCGCATGGCGATGACGGCGGGTGAGTTGTAGGCGACGCCTTCCTTGCCGAGCAGGAATGCGGCCATCGGCCCGGTGACCATGTGCTCATCGACGACTCGGTCGAGAACGTGGACGACTGCGTCATCGGCGAGATCGTGGTCGGTCACTGCTTCGGCCCATTTCTCAAGCAGCCGTTCGCAGCGATCGGCCAGGGCGGGATCAGCCAGGCAGGCGCACCAGCCGGTGACCAGTTCGTCGGCGGTCTCAGGGTGCGCCAAGGCGTCGTTCAGCAGGAGGGTGACGGTGGACGGTGCGGCCTTTGGGTCGAGGAGCGCGAGAAAGGCCCGGCATCCGGCTGGCTTCGCTTTGCCTTCGATCCAGCCGGTGATCGCCTCCCATACCTGTGGCAGCAGGGAGTCGTCCTCGGCCATGGCCCGCAGGGCTTTCTCACCGTCGGCGACGGCTTCATCCACGATGGGGCGTCCCATGATGTGGCGGAGGCATGTGAGCGCCTGACGGGGATAGATGGCGGCGAAGCTGCCCTGGCAGACCACGGCCGTAACCCGTGCCGGGTCCACATCCTGCTGGGCCCAGTCCCGCAGTCTGGCGCGGGTCACGGTCCCCAAGGTGGGGTCGGCCGCGGCCGTGGCGAGCATCGACGCCGCCGCCTCGCGGCCGGCCTGGTCTCCGGAGGTCGCCCAGGCCCGGGCGACGTCGAGTGGGCCGAGATCCTGTTCGTCGGTCGCGAGTTGCACGAGGAGGTCAGCGATCTGGGAGAGCCGGCTGAACCCGAGTGCACCGTGTTTGGTGAGGAGCTTCACCCAGGCCAGCAGAGGTTTCTGCACGTCGCTCAGTTGACGCCAGACGTAGCCGAGAACTGCGTTGGGGTATCCGGGCTTGTGCGCGAAGGAGACCTTGCCGGAAGCGACACGCGCTTCGACTTCCTCCAGACGTGTCACCAGGTCGGGTCCGGTCAGGATCTGGCGGACGCTCTTGGAGGTCTTCTCCTTCAGCAGCAGGCGGGACGCCGCGAGAACGTCGGGCGGCGCGAGGCCTTCGAGCGCGATGGCTGCCAGTAGCAACGCTCGGTCATCTGCGTTCTCGCGGGTGGCGGTGAACACCTTCTTGACGACGTCCCGCCAGTGTGTGGCGGCGGCACGCGCCGTCTCCACCGCTTGGGGAGAGTCGTCGATTCTGCTCAGTGCCAAGGCCAGGGCCGCGGCGTCGCTTGGATACATATCGACGCCCAACAGGTCGGTCAGAACGTGGCCCTGGTCGTCAGCGTTTGCCGTCAGCCAGGCCCGCTCAGCCACCGACGGGTACAGACGGGCGAGATGGGTCTGAACGATCTCCCTGCCCGACGGCGCGGCCGTGGCATGAACAACGATGCGGCCAAGCCCCGGGGTCTGGCTGGCGGGCCAGCCGTCCTGGCTGGCGATGACGATCAGGCGCGAGCCCTTTTTCAGCAGAGCGTCGCCGTGACCGACGATCTTCTTGGCCACGGCGCCGGGGTCGGCCCACCCGTCGAGCTCCTCGGAGACGTCGAGGATGTAGCCGCGGCGGCGCTTAGCCGGCAAGAGCCCCTCACCTGGCTGTTCCCAGTCCGGCAGGACGTGCTCCAGGACCCACGGCGCCCCTGTCTGTTCGCCAACGTGGTCACGGCCGTAATCACTGAGCGCCTTGACCGCGGCAGCGGTCTTGCCCATGCCGCGTGCTCCGGCAATCACCACGACCGGTTCCTGCTGCTTCAGGAACTCCAGCACCGCAGGAGCCGTCGCAAGGAGGCCCCCTTGCCGGTCACGTTTCGCCCAGGCACGCCTGACCGCTGCCAGTTCGTCGCGCGTGACGGGGACCGTGCTCAGCGTCTGACGCGTGTGGAGGTTGATGTCCCGCCCGGCCATGTACAGAACGGAGTCCGAGATATCCGCGGCGCTGAGCTGGTGGGCGGGCACGCCGCCGTTTCTCTCGGTGCTCGCAGCGGCAACGGTCACCTCAGCGCTCCCCCTTCCTTGAGGGAACGCCGTAGTTGATGCCTCCGTCTCCCGCGTCGATGTCGCCGAGGGACTGCAGGACCTGGCTGTTCGTGTTGTTGTACGCGGCCATTGTGGACGGAGCGGAAGGAGCTTCGTCCCGGGCCGGCAACACCTCACGCAGTTCGTCGGCCATCTCGGGGAAGCGGTCGAGGTAGGCGGCAATCTGCCGCACCAGACGATCGTGGATCGCTGCCCGGTCTGCTTCGGACGCCTCGGGCAGGCCTCGCTCGATCTCGTCCAGCATCTCCAGTTGACGGTTCGAGGTCTCCTCGCCGTCCCTGCGCAGGAAGCGCGCAATCCTCTCACGGAGAAGCTGCCAGCCGCCGGTGAGCATCTCCGTGATGAGCACCTGTGCCCCGTGGGAAGCCAGCCCCATCACGTCCAACTCCTGGCTCATGATCCCCCGATCTTCACACCTGCAGTGGGCCTGGGACAGCGTGCGAGACGTACCGGGTCGACAGCAACCAAAGCTCGCGGAAGCGACTGAAATCTGATTTACCGCAGTCAAACACCATGTCACGCGTGATGGCCGGATACTGCCGGCCAGCTCATCAGCAGCCCCAGGTCTCATCCGGTGAGCGTTTACCAGTTCGAAATGCATAGGCCAACCGGGATTGCCTCACCGACACGCGGCCATCGACAAAAATGGCGCGAACACAGAACAGCGTGAAGTGCACGTATATGAGCTCTTTCATCCCTCTATACGTGCCTGGGTGCCACGACTGCTGGAGCCGCCGGGCGCTTGGTGAGCCGAATCCCGGTTTTCGGGTGGCATCCTGCCGTTATGCACCGCTGAGGAGGATCCGGCATCGCGCACGCCTGCGAATGCGCCAGAGCCCGTGGCGCTATAGGGGCATCGGCCTGAGCAGGCGGATGTCATGGACGGACCAGCCGCGGGCCGTCATCGCCTCAGCGTACGGTTCAGCTCTCGTGCGGTGCGCGGCGAAGGCGAGCAGGTGAGTGGGCCGGGTGGCGCCCACGAAGATGAGCTGCGCCGCACGCTGGACCGTGACCATGGCCTTCGAGGCGTCCTGCTGCCGACTCAGCAGGCCAAGGACCTGGTGCACGTCGTGCTTCTTGCCGCTGCGTTCCACGCATTCGAGGATGAGCGTGGCCGCGTGGGTTTCGCCTTTGGCGCTTTGGATCGATCCCGCAAGCGACGCCACCACACCCTGATCTGCATCAGCCGACGCATGGGGCACGGGCGCTGGCTGGGCGACGTATGGCATGTGGGCAAGGGGATCTGTGAGGCGCGCGACCCCTTTCAGGGGGCTCTGGGTCAGATCGGGCAGGAGCCGCAGAAGCCGGCCAGTGAGAACTGCCCATTCGACGTGGCTGTCGAGTGGGTTCGTCAGCATCTCGTGCAGAAGCAGGCGTGCCCGGCCTCCGGCGGTGGCCGGGTCACGGTCCAACCGCCTCAGCGGAGGCAGTCCGCCGACGCTGGCCAATCGGGCTACGTCACGGAATGCGTTCCACAGAAGTGTGACGGCTGCGTGGTTGTCGCCGGATCGCCCGTGGGCCTGGGCGGCGCGTGTCGCCGTGATGAGACTGCCGGTTGCCTGGGCAGGCGTGGTGGTGAAGCTGGGTACGTAGCAGGAGAGGGATTGTGGAAAGACCTTGGCGCCCCTCGGTGTGAGGCGGGCGCCCAGGACGCGGGGCGGGTTGTCCAGCAGCATCTGGCGGGGGACCGTGGCCGCTGCCATCCGTTCGAAGGCCGGTACGACCTCGGCGACGGTGTCGTCGTCGAAGAGCAGGAGGGCGACGGTCCCGTCGTGGCCGGCGCCGTCGATGCGTTGGCGGCGGTGGACCGTGAGGTCGCTGGCGAGTGCTGCGATCTTGCTGCCGAAGCGGCGGCTGACGGGGAGTTGGGCGGCGTGCGGCAGCGGGAACGACGAGGGCTGTGTGGCATCCGGTGCGTCGGCGAAGATGCGCTGGTTGATGTCGCCCACGCGCTGGACGACCGTGCCCGGCGGGCCGAAGACCTTGTCGAGCAGGCGTTGCTGGAGGTCGCTGGTGTCCTGCATTTCGTCCAGGAGGACGAAGGGGAAGCGGTGGGCGGCGGCCAGTGCGAGCTGGGGGTGATGAAAGAGGTGGTGCTCGGCGAGGGCGAACATGTC
Source organism: Streptomyces sp. GbtcB6 (assembly GCF_019091475.1). NCBI lineage: Bacteria > Bacillati > Actinomycetota > Actinomycetes > Kitasatosporales > Streptomycetaceae > Streptomyces > Streptomyces sp. GbtcB6. The sequence goes on from NZ_JAGXJL010000065.1 coordinate 24,527, forward strand.
GTGGTAGCGGAAGACGCCTCGCTCGGTGAGCGTTTCCTTGAGCGCGGCGAATTGTTGGCCACTGTCGCTGGATGCTTTGAAGGGCGGGGTGCCGTCAGGCCCGGTCGCGATCAGGTCTCCGACATCGCACACGTAGCGGGCCTCGGCGACGAGTGCGGGGCCGTTCGTGCGGTGCCCGAGTGCGGTGTTGAGTTTCCGGAACCGGGGGTGGCGTTCGAGCAGCCGGAGGGCCTCCTCCGCGTAGGCCTGGTCGTCGACGGTCTGGACTTCAATGCCCCGGGACCGTAGGGCCGGCAGGGCGAGGAAAGGTGTTGGTGAAGGCCTGGATCGTGCCGATGAAGTGCGGGTACTGCAGCAGGCGGCGTCCCGCCGGTGTGGCGGTGAGGCGGTGGGTGATCTCGTCTTTGGCCGTGTTGGTGTGGGACAGGACGCAGATGCCGCGTGTGGGCGAAACCCATGCCTGGCCCAGGAGGGCGAGCTTGAGGCCGATCAGGCTGGTCTTTCCCGAGCCGGGAGCTGCCTGAAGGTCCAGGGATTCCGCGCTCTGGATGAAGTTCCACTGTTCCTGGTGCGGCAGGTCAAGGCCGAGTTGCTGGGCAAGGGCCTCGACCCTGTCCTTGATGAAGACGTCGGGCGCGTACAGGTTCGTCATTGCTCAGACCTCGCTGCACAGGTACGCGAAGGCAGCTACGAGATAGGGCGGCAGATCCTCCTCGGTCACGGCGGTGGTCTGCAGGAGCCGGGCCGCGTGATGGGCGGCGATCGGCTTACTGCCCCGGCCCATGCGCAGCGGCTCATAAATGTCCAAGGCCGCCTTCTCCAGGGGAACGTTGCTCTCTCGCCACTTCTTGACCTCCTCCTGCGCCAAGCGGTCCAAGTCGGCGACTCTGTCCGCGGTGGGCCAGGTGGTCTTGGAGGCGACAGCGGCACGAACGGCCTGGTGCATCAGGGTCGCCATGGTCCAGGAGCCGGCGGCCAGGTCGTACTCCAACGTCCAGTGGTCGGAGACGAAGGTGCGTACATGGCCGCTGTCCTCCTCTTTCAACCCTGCGACGTGTGTGTCGATCTCTTGCTTGGTCATCTCCGCCGAGCACTTCAGCTTCTTGCGCATCTCCGCGGAGGTACCGGCTGGAACCAGGTCCCGGTCCCGGATGCAGGTCACGGCGACCGGTATCTGCTCCCCCTCGCGCTGGAAGATCCGGCTGTAACGGAAGAGACCGACGCCGCCGACATTGACGACGCTGACGCCGCATTCGCTGAAGGACCGGCCGACCGCCTGTGCGAGGGCGGGCAAAACGATGGCTTCGGCGTCGCCCTCGATGATGGCCACGCTGCGGGCGAAGAACAGGTTGGCCTTTGTCACGTCGAGGAAGCGGGTGAGGAAGGCGTAGTCGCCCTCGTCGAGCTTGGTCAGGCCCGGGGCCAAGCGGAAGGTGGAACCGCGGGCGACGAGGGTGAGGTGTTCGACCGGGATGGCCGAGGCCAGGTTGGGGCTGTGGGTAGTGAGGATGACCTGGACCGGCGGCGTCTCCTCTGTGTTCGCGGTCTCGGCGCGATCCCGCAGGAGGTCCATGATGCGGGTCTGGAGCTGCGGGTGGAGGTGAGCTTCGGGTTCCTCGATCAACAAAAGGGGCGCGAAGGCGCTGTTGCCGAGCAGGAGCAGTTCGGCCGCCATGAACAGGGCGTTGTTGTAACCCAGGCCGTGCCGGGTCCCTCCCCCGTACCCGCGAACAGCGTCAGCTCCAGCCGCTCCAGCGCACGGGCGAGCGTGGCATCACCCGCAACGCCGATCTCACCGCGCAGGACGTCGGAGCCGATGGAAAACTTCTGCAGGTAACCGGCATTGATGTCGTCCCGGGCCGTCCTGACGGCCTCGTTGTCGCTGATGTGCCGTTCCGCGCGGCGCAGGATCCCGACCAGGGTGGAGGCGCTGTCCTCCTCCTCGTCGAAGTCGTCCTCACCTTGTGCACGCATGGCCGGGTAGCCGGCCAGGATCTGCGACAGCCGTGATCCGCGGCCGGAGCGCAGTTCCGCCTCGGCATCCCGCAACGGACGCAGGTAGGTGGCTTTCAGCAATTCACGCGCGGCACCGTCCAGGGCCGGCCCCTGCCCCTCGCGGCCGGTGCGCGTGGTCACCGCAACGCGGTGGGGCCGCAGCGGGTCCATCAACTCCGCCTTGACTGTGACGTAGAGGGCGACGTTGCCCTCATCGTCCGTGGTCAGCAACTCAAGGAAGACGGCTTGCTCCTCCGTCGTGAGGCCCTTGAACCCGCAGGTGATCTTGAAGCTGCCCGCGCGGCCGTCCGGTCCCACGTGGAAGTCATCGCGCGTGATGCGGTAGAAGTCAGCCGCGGTCGTCAGCAGGCATAGGCGGATCGCATCGATGATGGCCGTCTTGCCGCTGTCATTCTCCCCGACGAGGACGTTCGTGGCCGGACCGAAGTCCAGGCTCAGGCTGGCGTCCTCGTCGCCGTCCTTCTGCGGTGCCGCGCCGAAGATCCGGAAGTTCTCTGCATACAGGCAGACAAGGTACAACGACTTCCCCCGAGCGATGAGGCCCGCGCACTGGCTGGCCCAAGCGAATGCAACCGCCTCAAGTGCCCCACCCGCACGCGGACCTGACGCATCATACGATTCATCGCAACACTCGTGCCCCGCGAATGAAATACATCCCCACTGCCAGAAATGGGCACGTCAAATCACATCGGCCGCCTCCAGGGTCAGGGCACGACAGTCAGGCCACCCTGGCGCGGGCCGGAAGGGGATCGAAGGGGAAACGCCCACGGCCAGGACGACAACCGGCCGTCTGAACACGGCTGTGCAGCAAGAGCTGGGCGCTCGACGGGTTCCTGTACACCACTCGCGCGGGCCTCAGGGCGGACCGCCAGACGGCGAGGACAGCCCACGACCCCAGGACGCCCACCGCATTCACGATCCTCGGATTGTCAGCTCGAACCATCGGGGGCAGATTTACCGGAGTCTTCCTGGGCGATGTGATTGACGAGTTCCCCCGGTTCCACATCGAGCCCTGCAGCGATGTCCAAGAGAGTAAGCACGCTGGGGCTGCGCTGTCCGTGCTCGATATAGATGAGGCCGCGGAAGCTCAGCCCGCTGCGCTCTGCGAGTTCTTCCAGGCTGTATCCCCGCTCCTCTCTGAGGCGACGGATTTGCATGCCCAGGGACAGGAGTCGCGGGTCCGGTGATGGTTCACGTGCTGGCACACGGTGACTCGACCGTCACACCTTTGCGTGCACCATGAACAGCTGTGCATAACTACTGGTTGTAGCGGACAGCATCGCCCTGGCAGACAGCAACAACGTCGTCGCGCACGTCGCCAAGCCCGCACGAAAGGGGCGGCGACAGGTCCAGCAGGCAGCTCCGTTTTCGTGGGCAGGGCACATGAGCAAGCCAATCGAGCCGTTCGACCGCTGGCACAGGAGATATCCAAAACCAGAGCGCGGTGACGCCCCGTGTCGATGTGGGACACCACAGCAGACTCTGTACCCGTCTGCAGACCACGGCCGAGGGCATCGCTGGCAGGCGCGGTACACCGACGCCTCAGGAAGAGAGAAACGGCCGGCGTTTGCCACCTGGCAGGAGGCCCGCGACTGCCTCGACAAGGTGCTCACGGAAGTCGAAAGGCCGACGTCGAGCAACAGCAATCCGGGCAGCCTGCGAGTTGAATACTTCGCAACCGAGATGATGAACAGGAGGCGAAAGCGGAAGAAGAATGCCAATACTTGCGACACCTACGAAAGCCATCTCCGCAGCCACATCCTGCCCTTCGCCGGCCACCGCACCGCAGGCAGCCTGCGCCGCCCCGATTCCATGGCCTTCGTGGACTACCTCCTCGACAAGCAAGGTATCGACTCGGCCTGCACCGTCGTCCAGATCTTCAAGACCTGGCGCATCCTCATGCACTACATGCTGGACGAGGACGTCCCGCTCCCTCCCAACATCGTGGCGAGGATCGAACTCCCGGACGTCACACCACGCGTCAAGGTCGCGCTGTCTCATGGGCAGGTCGCCGCAGTCGCGGGGGCTATGCGGAAGGTCGCGCCGCGCTACGAGGTCCTGATCTGGCTCGGAGCCTGCGCCGGACTGCGCCAGGGCGAGGCCTTCGGGCTGAAGCGAAGTCAGGTGGCCTGGAGCCACGACCTGCTTCACATCGAAGAGCAACGACAGCGCGGTAAGGCCGTACGCCTCAAGACCAAGGCCAGTTACGCAACCCTGCCGGTGGATCACTTCCTGATCGAGCGACTGCTGCACCACGTGTCACGGTTCTCTGAGCCAGAGCCCGTCTCGCCAGGCGCCGAGCGCCGCCGCCGGGCACGCGGCTACGTCGAGCCGCCGGACGAGGGACTGATCGTCACGAACCGTTATGGCCGGCCCGTACTCATAAGCGACTTCCATCAGAAGTGGAGAAGGGCCGTGAAGCAAGCCGGACTTCCGGAAAGGACCCGCTTCCACGACCTCAAGCACTTTTACACCACCACGCTCGGCGGCTCCGGGAAGCACGACCCGAAGACCGTGCAAGCACTCTCCCGGCACGCCAAATTCTCCGAGACCTGGGACACCTACGCCCACCCGCCCCTCGCCGTGGAGGAGGTCGTGATCACGGTGTTCGGAACCGGGTTCTCACACATCGACGCTCCAACGATGTCGTTGCGAAACGGGTCTGCCTACGTGGCCGGCGCGGCGTCCGCGTCCTGAGCGCCTGCCCCTCCTGCCTCCAACTCCACGTCCAGGAGCGGCCTCAGCCGCACCTTGCTTCGATGACCGCCTCAGCAGATTGACCACCCCTCCCTCTGCAGCCCACACACGGATTCAGCCAATTCGCAGCGGTACCAGGTTTCGCCCCGGTTCGAACCTTCGACCGGGGTTCGGCTCCTGGCGAGACCCTGGCCGCGTCGAGCAGCACGGCAGCAACTCTGGCGTCCGTTTTCGGACTGTGCGCGGGTATGTCCCCTTGTGTGCGCCCGTCGCATCCGACCTAGCGTCTCGATCTCGTCGTGACACCACCGATGCGACGCAGGGGGAGGAGCTGTGACAGAAGCAGCACAGGTACTCAAGGAACTGGTGGCAGCATGGAGTGTGCAGATCGACTCAACCGGCGCGTTGGCGGGGGCCGTTGCCGATGCCACCGCGAAGGACGACAAGGAACGACGGGGAGGACGGGCGCGAACCGCTCCGGAGGAAGCCAGGGTTGAGGGCGTTGCCGGCCACCGATGTCGGCCCGTCAGTCACGGCTCACTCCGTGGGGCGTGCTGCACGCTCAACACTCTGGGGCGTGCCGCTGTGTTGTCCCGGCAGGGAGCCGGGCGTGGCTGGCTGAGCACTGGGGTCGTCTGAAGTACTGCCAGGAAGGCTAGCGGCCACGAAAGTTACTTACCGGCACGGGCCATGTCGGCGACGGGTGAATCGTGACCCAGTTCCGACGCTTGGGTTCGTCGCTACTGGTCCACTTTTCAGCCGTCGCCGACAGGGCCATACCTGCCCGCAGAGAACTGTGCTGCCGGAACCGTCAGCCCATGTGGAAGAGCAGCAGTCACTTCCCGAGCCGCTTCGCCACGGCTGCGCGCCGGGCGAACACCTTGTCCTGGGAGTCCCGCATCTCCCGGAGAGCAGCTTTCCGTTCCCGCTGTGCGAGCCGGTCCAGATACAAATGGCCCTGAAGGTGATCGGTTTCGTGCTGCAGGCAGCGGGCGAAGTACCCTCTTCCCTCGATCACCAGAGGATTGCCGTCCATGTCGCGGCCCCGGACGACAGCACGGTCGAGGCGTGGCACCACGCGGTGAGGGCCGGGGACAGACAGGCAGCCTTCCGGTTCCTCCATCAGCCGGCGGTCGTCGGCGGGCACATCTTCAAGCACCGGATTAGCGATGTGCCCCACATGACGCACACCCCACTCGTCCGTGATGTCCCAGACGAACAACTGCAGGTCCACGTCCACCTGGTTGGCGGCGAGCCCAGCGCCCTCCGCCACCTGATTGGTGGCGAACATGTCGTCGATCAGCCTCGCCAACTCCACCGTGCCGAACTCGGTCACCTCCCGGCACCGGCGGTGCAGGATCTCCTCCCCGACCACGGTGATTCTGCGCACGGCTCCCCGTTCCACCTCCGGCGCGAGCCGTGGATAGGATTCGACAGGATCACCCTGCACACGCACCCGACGATCCCGCGTCGTGTCACCGAACCCAACCGCCACGAATCATCAACCCTTTCAGCACAGTGCCTCAGCCACTGGATCCCGGCTGCTTGGGGATCTGATAGCTTGCCAAGTACTTTGCAAAGTAGCAGACTTTGCAAAATGAGCGATGGAAACCGCCAAATCGCAGCTGCGGAGGCCCTGCAGGACCGGGCACATCGGCTCCTGCCTGACCATCCCGTGCGGATTGCCCTGCTCGACCTGCTCGCCGAAGCCGGCACCCTCACCTCCACCGAGGCTGCCGCCCGCCTCGGACACAGTTCCGGCCTGTGTTCCTTCCATCTGCGCCAGCTCGCCCGGCATGGCCTCATCGAAGAAGCGCCCCACAAAGGGGGCCGGGTCCGGCCGTGGCGGTTGCGATGGGACGCTCCCCACCACACCGGCGAGAAAGAGCCCGAAGGATTCACCACCCTCACCCGCGGACTGGAGGACGAGAGCTACCAACACTGGCTTGCTCACCGGGATCAAGCGCCGGCGGAGTGGCAGCAGGACGAGTCCTTCAGCGCCGTCCTCCATCTCACCCCGGCCGAGACAGCCGAACTCGCCACCTCTCTCCGCCGGCTGTTGGCCAGCTATCAAGACCGGGAGGATCACCCCGCCAAGCGCCCACCGACCGCCGTGGCTGTAGCCGTGGTCACCCGGCTGTTCCCGCTCCTCTCCGAACATCAGGTGCCGCCGCAGTCCACGCCATCCGGGCAGTGAAGAGTCGACCGATTCCTGAACAAGCCCACAGCCGGGTGCGTACGTCCCCGAGTACCACTCCATCTTCAGCAGGACCCACCGGGACCGTACGGACGCAGCGGCGGCCAGATTGCCTCATCAGCCTTCCGGGGATGCCCCTCGGCTCGACCTCGCGCGCGAGGTCGAGTAAGCGTCGTCACCCAGTCCCCCAGACGCTGAGGCAGTCGTACAGGGCAGCCAGCGAGAGATCGACGAACCCGTGATCTACCGCTGCGGCAGCGTGATACACGACCCCGAAGGATGCATCAGCTTCTCGTGGACTACTTGAGGTGCCGTCAAGACCCCAACCTCAGCAGCCGCTTCGGTGACGTTCACGTGTCTGGCAACCCTTGAGATGCTGTCGGTGAGACTATGATCGCTTTGCCGATACGGAGGAGGCGTACGGGTGCGCGACGACCAGTTCATCCCGCTATCTGCAACTCAGGAGCCCATCTGGCTGGAGCAATTAAGATATCCGGACCGAGTGAGCGCCGGCTTTTTCCTTGTCACCATCCGCGGCAAAGTCACTCACCAAGAACTCTCCGGAGCATGCGCGGCGGTCTGTGCCGCCCACCCCGAATTGCGTGGGATGATCGTCGACCGCGACGGCACGTACCAGATCCAGATCCACGACGACGCCAGCGTCTTCGAGTTCGATGAACTGCATCGCCCCTGCTCGGCGGGGGAAGAGGCAGAGGTGTCCCGCACCTGGTACCTCGCGAACCGCGCCCCTCGGTGGGACCTCACCCGGCGCTCTCCCATCAGATTCCACCTGCTGTGGCATGCTTCCGACCGATGCACTTTGCTCATCGCCGTGCACCACATCGCGTTCGACGGACGCTCGAAATTCGAATTCGCCCGCCAGTTCACATGCGCCCTGCGGGAACTCCGGGAAGCCACCGGCCTTCCACCGCGATCAACGGCTACCGAAGAAGCCACGCTCGCGCTCTCCGCGATACGAGAGGACCGTGCGTCGGAGCGGGTGGACGCCGAGGAGTTGGCCACCGCCGTGCAGATATGGAGCAACTTCGATCTCCGGCGCTTTCCCGGTCTGATACTGCCCGTACCCGACCAGGCGTCAGAGGCAGGCACCGTGGCGGCGACGGAGCGCTTCGAACTCCCTGCCGACGTGTGTGAACGACTGGCCCGCGTCAGCAGCGGAGAGAACGCGAGCTTCTTTGCCGGCCTCCTCGCAAATACGGCAGCTCTGCTAGCTGCCTACGGCAACGACCGGATGGTGCTGAGCATCCCGGCCGACACCAGCACCGAGGCAAGCCGACGGCGCATCGGCATGCAGGTAAACATGGTTCCCTGTGTCATCGAGACCCATCCAGGCATGACGTTCCGTCAGCTGGTGGTCCAGACGGCGCAAGCCCTGGCACACGTGCACCGGTTCCGCCGGCTCCCCTTTCACTTGCTCATGCGAGAACTGCGCAGGACGAGCGGCGTCGATCTGGGGCCGGGCATCTTTGATCGGATCGGTGTCTCCTTCCCACGCACGATCACGGACCTCGGTGATGTGCCGGGGCTCGGCCTGGTATGGGACTTCTTCGCACCGAATTCCACCCGGTCCTTCCAGCTCACCTTCCAGCTACGCAGGGCTGGTGACCGTGCGTTCGGACGCCTGGACTTCGACACATCTGTCTTCGATGCCGAACTCGCGGACACATTCGCGGGCCAGTGGCACAAGCTGCTGACGGATGCCATGAGTGATCCGGACATGCCGATCGTTCCGGAGAGCGTCGGCGTTGTGCGCACGGGAGAGTGTGCGCAGCCAGCTGCGGAAGGCGACGACAAGAGTGCCAGCCGCTTCCATCAGCAAGTCGCCTCCCTTGCCGAGGCTATGCCCCAGGCGCCGTGTCTGATCACGAGCAGAGGCGTCGTTTCGTACGAGGAGGCGGTTGGCATCCTCCAGGGGGCCCAGACTCTGCGTCGGCCGCAGGGCGTCGAAGGAGCCAAGGTGCGGATTCCGGTTCGGCCCTGCAGGGCCGAGGAGGCCCTCGCCCGGCTAGCTCCCGGCATAGCTGACCCAGAAGAGGCGGGAACGGAACACCTGGGGCCGAGGTTCGTGCTGGGACATCTGGCCGCAGCTGGCAGGATCGGTCTGCAGCGCGGTCCTGCAGGATTGGTGATCGCAGGCCATTCCCCGGGGTCCACCGCCTTTACCGGCACGCTGGTAAGAGCCCTGGCTGACGGCAGTGAGATACAGGTGCCGGATCTGGCTGACACTGTGGCTGCAAGCCCTCTCATCCCATGGATCAGCGACCTGGTACGTAGCGGCCGGGAATGTGTTGTGGAAGGTCCCTCGGAATGGCTGGATCTACTGGTGTCCGTGTGGCGGAAGGGGGCGCTGAAGGATCCGGGCCGGGTAGTCGTGGTGTGTCCGGCCGACCGTTTTCTTCCCACCACGATGCGCGCGGACCTGGTCCACCGCGGGGTACGGGTCGTGCTCGGCCTCGAAGACCCTCGCATCGGACCTGTGGCATGGGGCAACTGGAACCCTGACCCGGAGTCACCGCACCGTCCACCTCAACTCTCCGAGATCGCCGACGGATGGCACCCGATAGTGCTCGCTGCCGACGGCAGGGCGCTTCCCCCTCGCACACCTGGGCGCCTGGCGCTGCGCCCGGAGGACGGTGGCGCACCGATGGTTACGGATTTTCGCGCCCGGATCAGCGGGCAGGGGCAGGTTTCCTTGCTCGGGCGGACCGACCAAGCCCTCGCCTTCGGGGGGCGAGTACTTGATCTGACCGAGGCAGAGCGCCGCGTGGCAACTCTGCCGGGTGTAGTGGACGCCGCCGTCGTCCCCAGTCATGACGAGAAACGAGGCGCACCGGTGGTTTTTCTCGTCCGCGACGGCTCGGATTCCGTTCCGGATCGCGTGTGGCGCAAAAGGGTGCTGCGCGTCTGGCCCGCCGCTACGACTCCTCCGGCGCGCGTAAGCCTCGTAGGACGGCTACCTCGCGACTGGACCGGCGAGCTGGACCGTCGGGCTGTTGCGCTCCTGCATGGCTGCTAAGCGCGGCACCACCCGGCTGGTGCTCAAGCTGGGACGCTCGTTAGAGGCTTTCAGCCCGACTGCTGACCGTGGGGTGCCAGGGGCTGCACACGGCCGGTGTTTCCCGTCAGCTCTATCGGGATTACTGGGGTGGTTCCAGCGCGGTGCGCATCTGGCCGATGGTGGCGCGTGCTCGTGCGGCTTCGATGAGCGAAGGCAGCACGTTGACGCCGCTCGCCGCGGATTCGCGCAGTGCCTTCAACTCTGGCGTAAAGGCACGGCGTTCGACGTTCCGTTGGACAGGCTCGAGCGGCTCGTGCCGCTCCTGGCGAAGGACCTGCTGTTCTACTTCGGAGCGCATCGCATCGGTCACCCCGACACTGGGTCCCGCCGATTCGTAAGCCTGGTCCTCAATCTGAGCCTCCAACCATCCACTGCGAATGCTGCCGAACATCCCGCCGTGCTCGTCGATTCGGCGCAGCCACTCCTCGACCTCGGCGGTCATCTCGGCGCACACGGCGTCGATCACCGAAGACCCTCCGAGCGGGTCGACGTAGCGGGCAAGGTCCGTCTCATGAGCCAGGATCTGCTGGGTCCGCAGGGCGATCCTGGCCCCGAGCGCTCCTGGCGTTTGGTGCGCCTCGTCGAAGCTGCACACATGGAGGGACTGCACACCGCCGAGCACTGCGGCAATGGCCTGTACTGTGGCTCTGATCACGTTGTTCAACGGCTCATGGTGTGCGAGCGCGGAGCCGAACGTGTTGACTTGGATGCGCATCCGCATGGCCCGTTCGTCGACCGCGCCCCAACGCTCCCTGAGCCGTGTGGCGTACACCGATCGGGCGACGCGGAACTTGGCCGCCTCGGCGAGCAGTTCCATATGCGTACCGAAGATGAAGCTGAAGCGCCGGGCCACCGTGTCGACGTCTAGCCCGCGGTCCACCATCCCTTGCAGGTACGTCTCGGCGTCCGCGATGCCGCACGCCACTTCCAGGGCCCGGGTGCATCCCGCCTCCCGGGCGTGACCTCCCGACAGGGAGACGGGGTTGACCCCGGGCAGGTGATGCACGCAGTACTCCAGGACGTCGAGTGAGTAGCGCATGCTGGTGTCGAGGTCGTAGACGAACGCCTTGCGGGCGAGTAACTCCTTGAGCATCTCGATCTGCAAGGTGCCGCGCAGCGCCGCCGGCTCGACGCCCGATTCCTCGGCCACGACCAGCCACATCGCGAGCAGCATGGGAGCCGTGGCGTTGATCGTCATCGAAACCGACACCTTGTCCAGCGGGATCTCCCGGAAGACTTCGGCGAGGTCGTCGACGGTGGCGATCGACACGCCGGTCCTGCCCACCTCGCCCTCCGCCCGTGGATCGTCCGGATCCAGTCCGAGTTGAGTCGGCAGGTCGAAGGCGAGCGACAAGCCCGTCTCGCCCAGACCAAGCAGGTAGCGGAAACGCTCGTTGGTCGAAGCAGCCGTCCGAAGACCGGCCAGTTGGCGCATGGTCCACACCTTGGTGGTGTAGCCGGTGGGATGGATCCCCGCGTCAAACGGGTACTTCCCTGGCAGACCCATGTGTGATGGTCCTTCCCGTGCTGGTCGTCCGGGTCCCGTTCGGTCAGTTCCGCAGCGGCGCGAGGGCTTGCTCTCCGATGCGCTCACGCAGGGCCGGATCGGTGACGCCCAGCCCCTCGTTCGGCGCGAGCGCGAGGACGCCTACCTTGCCGATGTGTTCGTTGCGCTGCACCAGACGCGCCGCCTCGGGTGCCTGAGCCAACGGAAAGGTGGTGGACAGCGCCGTGCTCACCCTGCCGAGGCCAATCAGACGGTTAGTCTCCGCCTGTTCCTGCAGGTTGGCGCCATGACTGCCGATCACTCGCTTCAGCCGCATCCACAGATAGCGGTTGTCGAATTCATGGCGATAACCAGTACTGGAGCCGCAGGTCACGACCGTCCCACCGCGTCGGCAGACGAACACCGAGAGCCCGAAGGTCGCACGCCCAACATGCTCGAACACGATGTGAGGGTCTTCGCCGGTGGCCTTGCGGATCGCCTTGCCGAGCCGTTTGCCGACAGCGGCCGGGTCGGAGGGCGCGTCACCCGTGAGGCCGATCTCCTGGCGATCGATGACGTGGTCGCAGCCCATCGCCAAGGCGTGTCTGGCCTTGTCCGGCGAACCGACCACGCCCACGGCGATACCCCCGCCGTTACGGACGAACTGCGCTGCGTACGCGCCGAGTCCGCCGGCCGCACCCCAGATGAGAACAACGTCACCCTGCTTCATCCGAGCGCCTCGCTCGCTGACCAGCATCCGGTAGGCGGTGCCGGCGCACAGCGGGTTGGCTGCGGCCTCCTCCCAGGTCAAGTGGGCTGGTTTGGGCAGCAGTTGGTTGGTGGGAACGACGCTGTAGTGGGCGAGCCCACCGAAGTTGGTCTCGAAGCCCCAGGCCCTCTGGTCGGCCCCCATCATGCCGTCGCCGTGGGTGGCCGGGTCCTCGTTGTCCACGTGGGTGGTCGCGACCACGACATGGTCGCCGACCTTCCAGCGACTCACTCCACTGCCTACCCGTACGACGACACCGGCGGCGTCAGAGCCAAGGACGTGGTGCGGCAGGTCGTGTCGTGCGCCCCAATAGCCACGGCGCGCCATCTGCTTCAGGAAGGGGAAGGTGGAGACCGGTTCGAAGGTGGCGGACCAGACGGTGTTGTAGTTGATCGAGCTGGCCATCACCGCGATCAGCACCTCGTCGGGTGCCAGCTCGGGCATGGGGACCCGGCCGAGCCGCAGAGATCGGCGAACGTCCTTATCCGTCTCGCCGGAGAACATGCTGGCGTCCTCGGCCCTTGTATGCAAAGCCATGTAGTCGGACGGGACGGACAACTTCTCCAGTTCCTCGGCCGGAGCGCCTTGCAGAGCAGCTTCTGCCAGGGAATCCATGATCATGCCAACTCCCATCATTCGTCGTTCGAGATCAACCGGGTACGAGTGGTGGCCGAGGCGCTGTGCCGAGCCCGCAGCGCCTCGGAGATGAGCAGCGCCACCTGATCACGATCGGTCTTGCCGCTGGGCGTGCGGGGAAGATCGGCCAGGACGTTCACCGTGAGGGGCACCGAAGCCGAGGGCAGGACCTGCCGCAGATGATCACGCACGGCTGGCAGGTCGAGAGGCGGCCCGTCGTCTGCGGCGACAACGGCCGCGCGCAGCGTGCGCACGCCTGATGCGCTCTCCAGGACTACGCAGGTGGCGGCCTTGATACCGGGGAGGGTGAGGAGCTGGGCCTCGATCTCCAGCAGGTTCACCCTGATTCCGCGGATCTTGACATCGCTGTCGAGCCGGGAGAGATAGTGCACCACGCCGTTCTCGAACCGCACGAGGTCGCCGGTGCGGAAGGCCCTGGTATGGCCGTGGGCAGTAGGAGCCACGGAGACGTAGCGCTCCTTGTTGAGTTCGGGCTGCCGCAGGTAGCCAAGGGACAGCGGCAGCCCAGCCACGAGCAGCTCGCCTACATCAGGCTCGTCTTCCCGCTCTTCGTCGAGCAGAAGTTCGCAGCCCGGAAGCGGGACTCCGATGGGGGGTAGGTCGGGCCAGTCCCCCACGTTCGTCGGCAGTATGTGGGAGGACACCATCGCGGACTCGCTCTGTCCGTAATGGTTGACCAGTCGAGCGCCGTGCAGGCGTTGGAAGAGGCCCCGGATCTGCTGGGTGATCAGCAACTGCTCGCCTGCCGTATTCACCTCGACCAGCCGCATCCTGCTGAGGTCCGGTACTGCGGTGGCCGCCACGGCGAGCATCTGCAGCGCCACGTAGGGCAGGAAAAGTCGTTCGACGCGGTTGTCGATCAGCCAACGCAGAAGTTGCGCTGGTTCCCGACGGAGTCGCTCCGGCATCACGACGATCGTCCCGCCGCCGCGCAGCGTGCCGAGGATCTCCTGGAAGGACACGTCGAAGTTGAGCGGGGCGAACTGGGCGGTTCGCAGATCGGGCCGCGGCGAGTGGCTGGCCTGCCACTCGGCCATGTTGTCGAGGCAGCTGTGCTGGATCGCCACGCCCTTGGGCCAGCCAGTCGAGCCCGAGGTGTAGATGATGTAGAAGGGCAGGTCCGGGCGGCAGGCGACGGGCTGCGGGACCGCTGGGGGGTTCTGGACGATGTCGTGCGGGCCCGGAATGACGATCCGTTCCGCGTCGGCGTCGAGGCAAGGCACGGAATCAGTGCACAGCAGAATCCTTGCGCCGCTGTCCTTGAGCATGTAGGCGAGCCGACTGACCGGGTATTCCTGGTCGAGCGGTACATAGACCCCGCCGAGCAGGGTGATGCCGAGCATCGCGGCCACGACCTCGGCGCTGCGGCGCCCCATGACCGCGACCGGCTCCTCCTCGCGCACGGAGCGTTTCTGCAGGATGCCAGCTATCCGTAGCGCCCATGCCATCAGTTGGCCGTAGGTCACCTCGTTCTCGCCATCGACCACGGCGACCGAGTCCGGCTGGGCGGCGGCCATGTCGACCAGGCCGGAGATCAAGCATTTGGGAGAGGCCTCTCCGCCCCACAGCGAGTTCGTCGTCATGAGTCGCTTTCCTGTCGGTGGTGGGCTGAGCGGGACAGCGGCCTCACCGCGGAGGCGGCGTTGGCTCCGGCGAACCGCGCCGTACGAGCTGCGGCGTGCCGAGAGATGCCTCACCGAGGGCAAGTGTGCGCATGAGGCGGGCAAGCCGGCGGCCGTTGCCGTCCCGGTCCTGCTCGAAGCGCCGGATCACGCGCTCCTGGACATCGTCTGGCTTTTCCTGGCTGAGCTTGTACATCGCCTCGACGCGCTCGATCTGGAGGTGGAACGCTCCGACGCCGGGAAGGATCTCGCGGAAGTAGCCGACCGAGGACGTAGAGTCCCACCCCTCCCCGAACGCCGACTCAAGACGATCAGCCGTTTCATGCACGATCCGTAGCGTTTCGTCGTCGTCGCGTACCAACTCCAGCCGACCGGAGACATGGGCGGTGACAAAGTCCCACGTAGGCGCCGCCGGATCGGTCTGATACAGGGCCGGCGTCACATACTTGGACGGACCGTCGAACATCAGCTTCGCTGGCATACCGTCGGCCAGCGCTCGCCAGTGCGGATTGGCCTGGTTCATATGGCAGACGATCCGGGCACCCACCAGTGGAGTCGTCTCGGGTGTCCCGGGGTCGATCAGAGCGGCCAACCGCGTGGCGTACGGCACGGGGTCGCCGTTCGTGACCAGCGTGGCCAACGGGTTCTCTCGCATGAGGAGGCGATGCGGGATTTCACTGCCGCATCGATATATCTCGGGGACTAGCATTCTGGATCTTCCTTCACCGGCGCATCGCGGATTCGTGGGCACGCAGTTCTTCGGTAGACCGATGCCTTTCGGCTGTGAGGCTCGCTTCGAGCGCATCGGCGATCTCACCAGCCCGGACCGCGATGTTCGAGAGGAGACCGGACGACAAGCCATGTGTGTGCTCGGTCGACGGCCCTTGCAGATAGATGCCAGCCTTGAGGGTCTCCTCTGTCGCCACCCGGTAGTCCCGGCCGACCTGCAGTCGGCCCTGCTCGTCCCGTTTGCAGGAGCTGCCGAGCGGCCCCAGCAGAGCCAGAGGGTCGCCGGCCCGATAGCCAGTCGCATAGACCACGGCGTCGGCGGTCAGTGCGGTGACTTCGCTGGTTGGCAGGAACTCAATCTCCACCTGTACGGCGTCGGCGTTCGCCTCGGGGACACCGCGCAGCCGAGAGACGCTATGGACGTGCAGGCGGCGACGCCCCATGACGCCTTCGCGGTAGACGCGCCGGTACAGATCCTGGATCAGATCGAGGTCCACCACCGAGTAGTTGGTGTTGGCGTGGTACTCGAAAAACAGCTGCTTTATCTCAGGTGTAGCTTCGAAATAGTGGTCCACCGCAGTCGGATCGAATACCTGATTGGCGAAGGCGCTGTCATCCGCGACGCTGTAGCCGTACCGGGAGAGCACGGCGTGGACTTGTGCGTCCGCGAAGCGCTCGTGAAGGTGACCGGCCACCTCGGCTGCGCTCTGGCCGGCGCCCACGACGACGAAACGCTGTGGCTTGTCGGACGGCATGCCCTCAATGCGCCTCAGCAGTTCGGAGCTGTGCCACGTCCGTGGACTGCGCCCGACGCCGGGCGGAAGCACCGGTTCCAGTCCGGTGGCCAGTACCACGTGACGAGCTCTGTGCGTGCGCCGCATACCGTTACGCAGCACCTCGACATCAATGCACCGGGTGATTCCGTCGGGGTCCGCGACCGGACTCATTCCGACTACGGAACTGCCGTAGTCGACTTGGTCGGCAAATTTCTCTGCAGCCCATTCGAGGTAGTCGTGAAATTCCACTCTCAGTGGAAAGAAGGACTTGTTATTCATGAAGTCCAGCAGGCGCCCCCTGGTGTGCAAGTAGGAGACGAAGGTGAACGGACTCATGGGGTTGCGTACTGTAGCAAGATCCTTGAGAAAGGATACTTGCATGGTGGCGTCCTCGATGAGCATCTCTCGATGCCAGCCGAACTCAGGCTTTTTTTCATAGAAATGCGCCGACAACGGAGCGGCACTACCAGGTGATGCAGTGCCTTCCCGCATGGCGATCGCGAGTGCTAGGTTCGCGGGGCCGAAACCAATTCCCAATATATCGACTGTGTCGGTGTTGTCCGCCGATCGGCCGGTCATACGCAAGTCCTTTCACAATCGTGTTCTAGTCGGCCGAGGCGGCCATCGAAGGTTCCGGAGCATAGGCCTGGGGAAGGTCACGAACTCTGCGCATGGGGCCCAGATAAAGAATGAGCCAACACGGCGCCAGCAGGCTGGCCATAACCCACATCGTGGGGCGAATTCCAATTTCTGCGCTAAGGAGACCACCCAGTACTGAGCCGATGGAAATCGTGCCCTGATTGATGGCCATGACGGTGGAGGCGACTCGCCCGAGAATCTCCGGCGGGCAATACCCTTGCCGAAAGCTGCCCACGATCACGTTGCCCACCGCGATTCCCACGCCCAGCATGAATGCTCCCCCTCCGAAGAGAAGAAGGCCTGCGCCAGGTGTGGCCAAAGGCAGGAGCAGGGCGAAGGGACATGACAGAACCTGCATCACCAAGAATGCCCGGGCCGTGCCCCATCGTCTGGACAACGGGGCGGCCAGCAGGGCGCCGAGCGTGCCACCGAGGCTCGCGGCCATCACCAGGACGCCGATCGCCCCGGTGCTGACACCGACGGTGCGCACCAGGAAGACGACCTGCACCGCCTGGTAGCCCATCAACGCAAGGTTCACTGTGGCACCGTAGGACGCCATCGACCGCATATAAGGATCATGGGCGACGAACCTCAGTCCGACCCCGATCTCCTTAGCCAGGTTCGGCCGCTGCGCGGGGGCCACGGGGGTTGCTTCTCGTACCCGCAGTCCGAGCAGACAAACTGTGGAGACGACGAAGGTGGCGGCGTCGATGAGCAGGCCGGTGACCGCACCGCACAGCTGGGCCACGAAGCCGGCCACGCCGCGGCCGAGCACACGGGTGCCAGCTTCACTCACCTGCAGTTTCGCGTTGCCGTCCACAAGGTCGCGGCCGCTGAGCACGACTGGCACATAGGCGTGGATCGCAGTGTTGAAGAACACGCTTGCGACACCGCAGACCAACGCCACCACGAAGAGTTGGGCGAGAGTGAGGAGATCCAGCCAGGCGGCGACGGGCACGCTCGTGTAGGCCACCGCCGAGACACAGTTACACGTGATCATGACGGGGCGCTTGCGTAGCCGGTCCACCCAGGCGCCTGCGGGCAATCCGACGACAAGCCAAGGCAGCCATACCGCTGCGGCAAGCAGGCCCACCGCGAAGGAACTGGCCTGCAGTACCAAGACCGCAACCAGTGGAAGAGCCACGGTGGTAAGCCCGTTACCGAGGCCACTTGCGGTCTCGCCTGTCCACAGAAGTCGAAAATTCCGCTGTCCCAGTACGCCCCAGCGACTTCCGGGGCGCATGCCTTGTTCTCTGTCCTTACGCTCCCCCACAGCGTTGCTAATCTTCGATTATTTCGATCACGGCATCAGAAAAATCGCTGATGACTGGATTTTCGAGCAGTGTTTCCAGAGAAACTTCTATATCGAGTTTCTCGCCGATCGCCACGACGATTCGGGTTCCGATGAGTGAGTCGACGCCTAGTTCGAGGAGATTATCGTCGAGGGTGATGTCTGGTTGCCCTAGCACTCGCCTGACGGCCTCGATTACGACGTCCGTCACCGGCTTAGAAGTCAAGTCGGTCTGATTACTTCTCTGCATTATCTACCTTCCTTCGGAGTCTTTCATAGAGGGGCGTTGGTCGCTCAGTCGGCTGCCGCCGGCGCAGGTAGAAACCGCACCCCGGTCAGGTAACCGATACAAGTCCTGATCAGCTGGCGGTCGAGGGGTGGGCAGTCGATATCCGAATCGGCCAGGGCCAGCCTGGTGTGCTGTTGGTCGTAGCGGATACTGGCCGCCGAGCGGACGGGAAGGCTATCGCTGAGCAAGCCGACTGCGGACAGCGAGTTGTCGCCGCCGGCAGCCGCTCTCTCTATCGTTTCCGACAGCCGTTTCCGCCATTCTGAAAGGCTTATCGGTTCCATGGCAAAACCGAGTTCGCGCAGCATCTGAGGAAGTAGGTCGAACCGCATGGGGGTGGCGTGGTTCAGATGATAGGTGCGTCCACACGAGTCGGGGTCGAGTGCGATATGGGTGATCGCCGAGGCCACATAGTCGACGGGGACAAGGTCGAGTACGGGACTGGTGCTTTCGCCGCCCAGCCGGGGTGAGGCACCTGTTGTCACCATCGCATGTACGAAATGCCATAGCGCGTCGTCGGTACCGCACGCGCCGGTGACGCTGTGCCCGACGACGCGGCTCGGTCGATACACGGCGGCGGGTATGCCTCGTTCCGCAGCCAGCCGAATGAGCTGTTCGGCAACCCACTTGGAGGCGATATAGCCGTTACGTGCCACCTGACCTGCGCTGATCTCGTGCTCCTCGGTGATCACCGCGGGACTGTCGCCGGGCGCGTACGTCGTGCCAAGGGTCGACACGTAATGGACCGGCTTGAGCCTCCCAGTCGCCGCAAACCGCAAGATCTCCCGAGTGCCATGGACATTCGCGGCGCGCAGCCGCTCATACGGATCGAGATGGTTGACTCGGGCCCCATTGTGGATAATGAAATCGACCTGCTCGGCGAGATTGCGGAAAAACCCCATGTCCCACCCGAGGAGTGGCTGCTCAAGGTTGCCTGGTATGGCGATTACCCTGTCAGAAACAGTGGAGTCCCATAGCCCGAAGCGCGTCAACGCCGATCGCAGCCGATCGGTTGCCTGTGCCGTGCTGGCCGCCCGCACCAAGCAGTGGATCTGCGCGTCCGTACGGACCAGCAGCTCGTGCAGAAGGAACGATCCCAGGAATCCGGTCGCGCCGGTGAGGAGAACAGCGGACGGGGCCGCGATTGTCCGTTGATTGACGTTCTGGTCCGAGCGAGCCGCGACGTCCGGGGGCAGAACCACATCTGCCTGCAAGTCAACAGCCTCGGCCGGGACGGACGACGGACCGATCGTCATGACCTCGACCAGGCCAGCAACCGTCGGAGTGCGGAAGAACTGGCGCGGTGGAATTTCGATGCCAAGCTCCGCCCGGATACGGCTGATGAGTTGGATGACCATAAGGGAATGACCACCCAGATCGAAGAAGTCATCCTCGACTCCGACCGGCCGACCAAGCGCAGCACTGAACAGCCCACACAGCACCTGCTCCTGGGGGGTGAGCGGAGCCGCGGCGCGCAACGACTGAGGTTCCGCCGGCGTAGGCAGTGCATTGCGCGCCACCTTGCCGTTCTCGTTGAGCGGGAGCGCGTCCAATACGACCAGCTTGTCCGGGACCATATGTCTGGGTAGCCGCTGTGCCAGCCAGGCCCGCATCTCACGTGCCCTCGCGTCCTTGGCACTCTGCGCGGCGATGCCTGCACCGGCTACGTAGGCCACCAGGTACAGCTCACCGAGACGACTCTCCCGCGTGACCACCGCCGCGTGGGTAACGCCGTCGTGGCTGAGCAACTCAGCCTCTACCTCAGCGGGCTCGATACGGAAACCGCGGATCTTCACCTGGTCGTCGGTCCGTCCAACGATCTCCAGATTCCCGTCCGGGAGCCAGCGCGCCAGGCTGCCGGTCTCGAACCAGCCGTCGTCCGGCAGCACTTCGGCGGTCGCGGCCGGGTTGTTCCAGTACGACCCGAACACCA
>NZ_JAGXJL010000066.1:0-42948 GCF_019091475.1 Streptomyces sp. GbtcB6
ACCAGCGCCCACCACGACGCGGCAGCCGAAGTCCTGGCCCTCTTCTCCCCCAGCGGCACACACCTCCACGTCCGCCAGTGCTGACCACGGACACATCCTGCATCTACGACAGACGCAGCGCCCCGGCTGCACAGGCACCCCGCACTGAGAACCGGTCAGCTTGCACCTCCCCCCTACTGTGGAGACCGCGACAGGAGGGATAGCTGGGGGGTGCTTCTATCTGTTCGGTCAAGGTCTGTGGGCGTGGTCAGGCTGTTTGTTCGTGTCCGGGTTGGTAGAGGGTGCGGTGCTTGAGCATGGCGTGCAGGACGTCGATGCGGCGGCGGGTGAGGCAGATGAGCGCCGCGTTGTGGCGCTTGTTTTCCGCTCGTTTCCTGTCGTAGTAGGACCGCGATTCGAGGCTGCTCAGCGAGGCGAACGAGGCGAGAAACAGGGCCCGTTTGAGCGTCTTGTTGCCGCCTCGGGGCGGTCCTTCGCCCCGGATGGAGGTCCCGGAACGATGCGTGGTGGGGGTCAGGCCCGCATAGGAGGCCAGGTGGGCGGCGGTGGGGAATGCGCTGGCGTCGCCGACCTCGGCCAGAATGCGGGCTCCGGTCCTGACCGCGACCCCGGGCATGGAGGTCAGGACCTTCGCGAGAGGGTGAGCCTCCAGCAGGGCCGTCATGCGGGTCTCCAGGATCTCGCGGCGCTTGAGGAGAACGGCGAGAGACTCGGCCAGTCCGGAGATGATCTCGCCGGCCGAGGCCGTGCCGGGGACCTGGACGGCCTGCTCGGCCAGGGCGGCGTGGATCTGCCCGGCCAGCTCCCGCGGGATGCGCATGCGTGGGGCAGCGTCGGTCATGACCTCGATGAGCTCCTCGGTGTCGGCCTGGGCCAAGGCGGCCGGGGAGCCGAAGGTCTCCAGCAGGGCCAGGACGGCCGGGTGCCGCAGGCGCGGGCCCAGGACCCGTTCGAGGGCCGGATGGATCGAAGTGAGCAGTCCGCGCAGCCGGTTGGAGGTGCGGGTGGCGTCCTGGGCCAGGTCGTCGTCATAGCCCAGGACCATGGTCAGTTCGGCTCGCACGTGCTCGGCAGGGTCGATGGAGTGCAGCAGGTGGGGCATGGTGCGGGCGGCGTCGGCGATGACGAAGGCGTCGCGGGCGTCGGTCTTGCCGGTGCCGGGATGCAGATCGGCCAGCCGGCGCATGGACAGGCCCGGCAGATAGGCCACCTCGCAGCCGCTGGCCCGGGCGACGGCCACCGGCAGGGCGCCGATGGCGGCCGGCTGGTCGACCACGACCAGGACCTTTCCCTTGCGCTGCAGGCGGGCGAACAGCTCCCGCAGCTGCGGCTCGTTGTTGGGCAGCGGCTTGTCGAACACCGTGCGGCCAACGCGCAGCAGGGCCGTTCCGTGGTGTTCGGACTTGCCGACGTCCAGGGCGCAGAACACATCGATCGACGTGAAGTCGTTGCTGGTCACCGGGCTTTCCCTCCCCCCGGCACAACGGGTGGCCTGCCAGGCACCGGAGATCGGCAGCCACATTACGCAGCCCTGCCCGCGGGCGGACACGCTTCCATCAGCGATCAACCGGCGCCGCCGGGACCGGCGACAGCACCCCCCGGATCATCAAGGACAGGGGCAAAGAGTCATACCGGCCACGATGGCCACGAGCCCGCACCGGGCTCTACGAAGCAAGGTAATGGGCATGGCATCCAGGAAGCGCATTTACGACGCCGACTTCCGTGAGGGGGCGGTACGGATCGTGACGGAGACCGGGAAGCCGATTCCGGAGGTGGCCGAGGATCTGGGCATCCATCCCGGGACGCAGCACAGCTGGGGCTCGCGGGCCCGGCGCGACGGGTCGCCGTCGTCGGATCGGCCGGTGGCCGAGCCGTCTGGTGGCCGGCTGCGGGTCGAGGCTAGGGAGAAGGACAAGCGCATCCGCGAGCTGGAGATGGAGCTTCCCAATCAGGATGTCAAGCCGCGGTGGTGGCAGGGGGTGGGGTTTGAGTGAACTCTCCGTCACGGATCATGGCCCACAGGACGTTGATGCGCCGTCGGGCGAGGGCCAGGAGGGCCTGCTTGTGCCCCTTCCCCTCGCTTCGCTTGCGGTCGTAGTACGCCTTGGAGGTCGGACAGCAGCGCAGGCTGACCATGGCTGAGAGGTACATCACCACACCGCTGTTTGGTGCGATGTGCGATGTGCGATCTGCGGCGGGACTCCCACCTTCGCACAGCGTGCACGATCCTCGGCCCAGCTCTGCGGCAGGAACAGCCTCCAGTGCAACGGCGACGACCCCCGGCGCGAGACGGCATGCACGGACACCGCGACCTGGCAAAAGTGCTGGTCGCGCTCGCCGCAGTGCTGCACGATCGCGCCGGCGGTGCCATGCCCGTAGCGGACGGAGGGGTGATCGTCGATCAGCCAGGCCGACGGCCGCAGTACCCGGTGGGCGCAGGCCGCCACACGCCGCATCACCTCGCGGTAGTCCCAGGTGGACTGAGCGACGAAGTGACCCAGGTTCTGCCGGGGGGCGCCCAGACGCTCCGCCATCGGTTCCACCGACTTGCGCCTGCCGTCCAACATCAGCCCGCGCAGGTACTGCCGGCCGTAGCCACGCTGGCCTGCGTAGGCCAGGTACGCGAAGACATCGTCCGTGAACTCGGCGAGGTCCGCGTTCAGTTCCTCAACTGCCTGTCGCTCCATCCCCTACGGTCCTCGCCATAGACACAGGGCTTCGGCGTAGTCGCCGGGCATCCGGTTCATGACGGTCTGCCAGGGGGAGCGGAACAGGAACGGCTTCCAAGATCATGGAGTTCTCGACGCCCCGTGACCTGCCTGGAACACCGTGCCTGCCCAAGCATCATCGCTGATCCCGCCTGCCCTTGACCAACTCCGCGAGCATCCCGAGGCCGCGCCGGAAGAAGTGCCCGGACTGCTGGGCCGCCTCGCCCAGATGCCCGATCCACGTGATCCCCGCGGAGTGCGCCACGCTCTCGTCGGCGTCCTTGCCCTGGCCGCCTGCGCGGTGCTGGCGGGGGCAACATCGCTGCTGGCGGTCGGCGAATGGATCACCGACGCTCCGCCCCACGTGCTGGAACACGTCGGCGTGCGACTCGACCCCCTGTGCCCCAAACGGTCCCTGCCTGCGGAAACGACGGTCCGACGACTACTGGCCCGGATCGACGGCGACGCATTGGACCTGGCGGTCGGCCGCTGGCTCACCGACCGCCGCCACCGAACCGGGGGCCGCCTGCGCGGCCTGGCGGTCGACGGCAAGAGCCTTCGCGGAGCGGCCAGGGCCAACGGCCGCAAGATCCACCTGCTCGCAGCCCTGGACCACACCACCGGCCTGGTCCTGGCCCAGCTGGACGTGCAGGAAAAGACGAACGAAATCACCTGCTTCCAGCCGCTGCTGGAGACCATGCCCGATCTGGCCGGGGTGGTCGTCACCAGCGACGCCATGCACACCCAACGCGAGCACGCCGACTATCTCCTCGGCCGCGGAGCCCACTGCATCGCGATCGTCAAGGGCAACCAGAAGAAGCTCCGCAAGCAACTCAGATCCCTTCCGTGGACAGAGATCCCGCTGCAGGGCCGCGTGAGGGGCACCGACCACGGACGCTCGGAGATCCGACGGATCAAGGTGGTCACGGTCAACAACCTGCTCTTCCCCGGAGCCCGGCAGGCCGTCCAGATCAAGCGCCGCCGCACCGACCGCAAGACCGGCAAGACCACCGTCAAAACCGTTTACGCCGTCACCAGCCTCACCACTGAGCAGGCCAACCCCGCCCAGCTGGCGACCCTGATCCGTGATCACTGGCAGACCGAAGCCCTGCACCATGTCAGAGACACCACGTTCGCCGAAGACGCCTCACAGCTGCGAACCGGCAACGCGCCCCGCGCGATGGCCACCTGGCGCAACCTCGCCATCGGCGCCCTGCGGCTGACCGGCGCGACCAACATCGCCGCCGCTCTGCGACACAACGCCCGCAACGCGGACCGCCCACTCGCCCTGCTCGGGCTCAAGTAATCACGAAACGGACGCCCGGCGACTACGCCGAAGCCCTGGCCATAGACATGGTCAAGCAGCTACTTCGCGAACTGATCGAGGACCATGACCAAGCCCTGTTCGAGGGGATTGACAGGAGAGCCGGTAGCGCACGCCGGTGGCTCCGCGTGGATCGGTGAGCGATTCGAACTCGGCGACCAGGCTGCGCACTTGGTGCCGCGCGGCGCCCTCACGCAGGGCTTGCAGACGGGGTGCGCGGGAGACGGGAGCAGGGATGGGGGATGATGGCGGGACGAACACGGCACCTTCGTGGATCTTGAAGCGTAGAGAACTCCATGATCCATAGGGGCTGTGTTCGCCTGTCTCCGGGGCTCGCCGACGACATCAACCGACCAAGTTCGGACGAGCCGGGCCAACGCCCGGGCCCTGACCTCACACCCCTGTAACTCATCAAGATTGAGAAGTTATTTTTCGGCGACTCCCTGGCATCGGGGACGGACGGTGTCAGCGGTCGAGCGGCTTAATTAGCGGACCCGCGCTGACGTGGGCACGAATCGCATCGCGGAATGTGTCGTGCGAAGCTTTGACATGCGCATGCATCAGTCGCGCTGCCTCGTCGCCGTTCCCTTGCTCGATCTCGATGAGGATCTGCTGGTGCTCAGCAACCCTTTGGGCCGTCGCCTCGTGTGGAATCGAGACTCCGGCAGTGACTGCTGCCATGACACTGCGTAGACCTTCTAGGATCTTTCGGGTGCGAGGCAGCCCTGCACATTCCGCGGCCAGCAGGTGAAACTCTTCGTCGAGCGCAAACATCGACTTACCGTCACTGTCCGCGTCCTGGCGCCGAATCACATCAGTCAGGGCTGCGATGTCGCGTGAGCTGTGATCGTTTGCAAGGGTTCGCGCCACAAGTACTTCGAGCTGCTCCCGCAGGGAGCCGATCTCGTCGACCTCAGCCTCGGTGAACTCGCGCAACCGGTAGCCTCGCCGCCGGGCTGCGATCATCACCCCTTCGCGCTCCAGCGCTTTGAGTGCCTCACGGACGGGCGTCCGGGACACTCCGAGCAGGTCAGCGAACTCGGTCTCTGAGTAGAAGCGCCCCGGACTGATACCGCCGTCCCGAAGCGCATGCCGCAGTGCCTGATAGACCTGGTGCCCGAGGTAGTCCTCGCTTTCCAAGAGGTCTTCGTTGCCTATGCGAGCCACAAAACTCCCCATACCGAAGCAAACTTCCCATCGCTAAGACACTACGTCAGCATACCAGTGTGCGCCAGTGTGAACCGGCTCCGTCTAGTAGGACTTCGTTAGCCTCGCGCTTTCACGAGGCGGGCTGTCCGAGGGCTGATCAGAAACGAGGAAAGTGCTCTTGACCTGCAACGATGGGACTTGCTGAGGGTCCTGTCGGCTGCAAGGAAAAGAGCACTTTCCAGACGAGAAAGCCTATCTCGTCCTACCCGCGTGTCCGTGTCCAGGGGGACGGCCGCCAGGTGGTCTCACAGGCCGGTTCGGTCCTGCTGGTGGAAACGGCCTGCAAGGCCGGTCTTGACCAGGCGATATCCGCCGCGCTTGCTCCGTTGCGGAAGCCGCGGGCCGTCCACGATCCGGGGAAGGTCGTCCTGGACCTCGCCCTGACGGTCGCGATGGGCGGGGACTGCCTGGCCGACGTGGGCATGCTCCGGGCGGAGCCGGCCGTGTTCGGGCCGGTCGCCTCCGACCCGACGGTCTCCCGTCTGATCGGCACCCTCGCCTCCTGCGGCGACACCGCCCTTCAGGCGATCCAGGCTGCCCGGTCCGAAGTCCGCAACAAAGTCTGGAAGTTGGCGGGCCGGAAGGCGTCGGACGCGGACGGGACGGTGACCGTCGACCTGGACGGGGTGCTGGTGATCGCACACTCCGACAAGCAGGACGCCGCCCCGACCTGGAAGCGGACCTACGGCCACCACCCGCTGATGGCCTTCGTCGACCACGGCCCGGGCGGCACCGGGGAATCCGTCGCAGCCCTGCTCAGACCCGGCAACGCAGGCTCGAACACCGCCTCCGACCACATCACCACCACTCGCCTGGCCCTGGCCCAACTGCCGAAGAAGTACCGCCGCGGACGGCAGACCCTGATCCGCACCGACTCCGCGGGCGGCACCCACGACTTCGTCGCCTGGCTCGCCCAGCGGGGACGCTGGCTGTCCTACTCGGTCGGCATGGTGATCACCGACGCGATCCACCAACACGTGCTGAAGGTCCCCGCATCCGCCTGGACACCGGCTGTCGAGGCGGACGGTGAGATCCGGGACGGCGCCTGGGTCGCCGAGCTCACCGACGATGTCCTGGCCGGCTGGC
Source organism: Streptomyces sp. GbtcB6 (assembly GCF_019091475.1). NCBI lineage: Bacteria > Bacillati > Actinomycetota > Actinomycetes > Kitasatosporales > Streptomycetaceae > Streptomyces > Streptomyces sp. GbtcB6. The sequence goes on from NZ_JAGXJL010000066.1 coordinate 6,328, forward strand.
CGACAGGTATGCGGCTTGTCGTCCGCAAGGAAAGACCACACCCCGGGGCCCAATTGAGGCTCACCGACGCGGACGGCATGCGGCTGACCTGCTTCGCGACGAACACCACCGGCCTGCCAGTCGCCGAACTCGAACTCCGCCACCGCCTGCGGGCCCGGGCCGAGGACCGCATCCGGGCCGCCCGGGCCACCGGCCTGCGCAACCTGCCCCTGCATGCCACCGACCAGAACCGCATCTGGCTTGAGATCGTCCAGATCGCCTTGGACCTGCTGGCCTGGATGCCCGTGCTCGCCCTGACAGGAAAGGCCCGGCTCTGGGAACCCCGCCGCCTGCGACTCCGTCTGTTCACCGCGGCTGGACAGCTCGTCATCACCGGGCGTCGGCGGATCCTCCGCCTCGCGGCGCACTGGCCCTGGACCCACGAGATCACAGCAGCACTCGACCGGCTCGCCCAACTCCCCGACCCCGCCTGACCAGTCGTCCACCCGCCCCGATGACCAGCACCACCCCACCCGGAGCAGTGGAACCCGGCACCCACCCGAAGCGACACTCGGGCCGCCACCATGCTCACCATCAGCCACGGAAAGCGAAACGGTCCACCGACTCCGTCGGCGGACCCTCACGCAAGATCGAGGCTAGGCTTTGCCGTCCTCGCCATCCGCAACCGTGTCAAGCGATGACCCACCGCCGCCATCTGTGGCGGTTCGTCAGGACAGTGCAAGCCTCGGATTCGAGCCGCTGTCTCTCAGTCCCGTAGATCCGGATGCCACCAACGCAAGCACGCCCGTCGGATCAGGGTCTGAGGGGGCCCTCGCAGTTCGCCGATCCGATCGTGCGGGCTCGGTCCCACTGGGAACGGACAATGCCGAGTCAGGTCTCAGTGTTCAAAGCCGCGCGTGCGGCGATCTGAAAGTTCTTGTCCGGTTGACGCTTGGCCCTCGCGGCGCTCATGAAACGGGCGTTGAACTCCTCAACGCCCTCGTGGCTGGCCGCGCGGGCGGCCTCGTACCACGCGAGGCCAACGGGTCTGGTGCACGATCGGGTGATCTTAACCTGTCACCCGAACCTGCATCAGACCCGAAAGACATCCAGGGAAGCACAACGTTGCCTGAAGCGCCGCCTCGCTGATCACGTCTGGCGAACGATGATCAGCGACGAACGCCGACGCGCCCAGACGACGAGCCCGGGAGGACAACCGGGGGCGACTACAGCATCCAGCGCGGCCGGCCCAACCCCGACGACCAGCTCTTCGGGCAAGTCACTTCCCGGACCCGCCGAACCCGAGCCTACGCCGACACCCCAACCAGCTTGACAAACACAGAGGCACCCAAAGGGACGGACCTGTCGATCTGCAGCGCCGAGGACCTGGCCTACGTCGCCGCCGAACTCAACGATCGCCCCCGCAAGATTCTCGGTTGGCGGACACCTGCCGAGCTCTTCACTAAGCTCGTCGCAACACTGGAGTGATCACGTGTTGCGACGCTCGCTGGAATCCGCCCTTCCGACGCGGCTTGGTCATCGCAACATCCCTCAGGACAGGTGTTGCAACGACCTATAGAACCCAAGCGGTCAACCGGGGCCGCTGCACACAGTCGAGGCCACCCCAGGTAGCGACCTCGGTGCGGAACACGGCCGTGACGACGTAGAGGCCCAGCCCGAAACCGCGGCCGCGGTGCTCGTCGACGGGGTACATGGCGAAGGAGTTCAGGTCGGCGCTGTCGGGCAGGTGGTTGGTCGCCGTGAACGCGAGGGAACAGGCGCCGAGCAGCCGCTCGCCGTCCGGTTCGCCGCCGTGCACGAGCCTGGCCGCGAACCGGCGGCAGTCCTCCGGGGTCGACACCGGTCCGACCCGCTCTGTCGGACCGGCCTCCATCACCTGGCCCGCGTATCCCCGGTCGTGACTGATCATCAGCAGGCCCATACCCGTGTCCCGTTGGATCGTCCGCAGCAGTTGGACGATCTCGCGCTGGCCAGTGGCATCGAGCGCGGTGGCCGGTTCGTGGGCGACGAGGCTGCGCGGGCAACCGGCCAGTGCGACGGCGGTGCAGAAGTCCCCGCCAGGTCGCGATGTAAGTCCGATGGCGACAGAATGCACCGGTCCTTTAGCTTGGAATTATTAGTTTATCGTGCTACTGCCTGGCAGTTGTAGGTTGATTGGAATCGGTCTCGCATTTTACGGTATTTACCGGGTGACATCTCGCTCGACTTCGACAGTGTCGTCAGGTTCGAATGAACTGCGCTTCCGCCCGATATTCCGTGCGCTGCGTGAGTGAAAGGTACCATCGTGAAACATTCGGCCAAGGTGGCTATCGCGGGTGTGGGTAACAATATATCCGCACTGACTCAGGGAGTTCGCTACTATGCGAACCTCGATGCGCAGGGAGTTCCCGAGGCCGATTTTCCCGGTATAAAGCGGCCCCGAGTCGATGGACTCGCCGTATATGATTTGGACATCGTTGCCGCATACGACATCGATGAGCGTAAAGTCGGCGCCGAGTTCAATGAGGCGATTTTCCAGGAGCCGAACAACTATCCCCGCCTTGGCGTGGAGATGGCACCCATTGGGGTGGTTGTAGAGAAAGGCTTCTCTCTTGGCGAGGTAACGGACGACGAGGTACGGCGGATCGCCGCGTCACTTCGTGACAGTGCAGCGGAAGTGCTGCTGTATTCTCTGCCTACGGGTTTGCAGTGGGCTGCGACCGCCTATGCGGAGGCGGCGCTCGCGGCTGGCGTGGCCTTCGTCAACTGCACACCGGAGATTGTCGGCCGGGACGAGGACATTCTTGGGCGGTACGTCTCCGCAGGCTTGCCGCTGATCGGTGACGATCTCGCGAGTCACATCGGTACTTCGGTGGTCCATCGATCGCTTCTGGCCCTGTTCGCGGAGCGTGGCATCAGCCTAAGTGGTTCCTACCAGCTGAATCTTGGTGGAAACGAGGACTTCCGCAATCTGAGGGAACAGGGCGCCTCAAAGCGGCAGTCCAAGCTGAATGCATTGGCTCAGGACGGTGTGCCGCTGGACCGTGTGGACGTCATTCCGTCGGCTGGTTACGTCCCCCACCTCATGGACCATAAGGTTGCCTATCTCAATCTCGAAGGTGCCGGGTGGGCGAACACTCCTGTTGAAGTGGACCTTAAGCTGCGTGTGCAGGATTCCAGCAACGCGGCCGGCGTGATTATCGATCTGGTCCGTATCGCGGCCGCGGCACTGCGCGCGCAGCAGAAGGGCTTCGTGGCCGCTGCGGCCAGACTCCTCAAGTCTCCGCCGATGGGTCACCCGGCCTACGAAGCGGCCGACATCGAAGCCAGTTTCGCCGCGCTCTCACCCTCCGCGTCATGACCGGCCGTCCCGCCGTTGCCGACGATGCCGGGAACTGGGTGTTGATTACCGGTGCGAGCCGTGGAATAGGCCGAGCCGTAGCACTGACCCTGGCCGCCGCGGGGTATCCACTCATCCTGTGGGCGCGTACTCACGCCGATCTCTCCGAGATATCCCAGGAGATCGGGCATCGGTGGGGGACCCCAGTCCGTATCGCGACGGTTGACGTGTCGGACTCGCGACAGGTTGGCAATGCAGCCGAAATATCTTTCGAAGGTGTCAATGCGCTCCGCGGCGTTGTGGTGAACGCCGGAGGTGGAATCTGGGGCAGTATCGAGACGATGAATGTCGATGAATGGCATCAGGTGCTCGGCCCCAACCTTGATGGTGCTTTTCACACTCTACACGCCGTCCTACCGTACCTTCGCCGCCAGCCCGGCTCTCAGATTATCGGTTTGGCCTCGGACTCCTCGTACAACTCCTACAGCGGTCGCGGTGCTTACTGTGCCTCTAAAGCCGGCTTCCTCTCCCTCCTGGAGACGGCACGCCGCGAGACACGCCACGACGGAGTACGGGTCACCACACTGGTCCCCAGCCGGGTAGACACCTACTTTCGAGGCAAGCACCCCGGCGACAGGCCTGATGCGCTGTCGATGGAAGAGGTGGCCGACGTGATTGCGTCGGTATTCGCTCTGCCCGCGAGAGTCGAGATCCGCGAGATCCAGTTGTCCTCCATCATCTCGCCTTTCGGTGTGTTTCCGGAGGTCTCCGAGAAGGAACCGACCGATGGCTGACACCCTCGGAAATCAAGTAGTGCGGCGGCTTGGCCACACCCTCTCCACCGGAAGACATTCACCCGCGATCCCGGTGCCGCCCGAGGGAATCCGGCGCACGCTGTTCCTTAGCGAGCAGGTCTCCAACGACGCCGAGGGGCGTGTCATCGGAGTTGGCGACGCTGCCCTGTGGACCACAGTTTGGAGCCGGCTGCCGGGTGACTCCGTACGGGCCGGCACTCCTGCCCAGATCGCCCGTCTCGCCGAGGAGCGGTACCCCGTCGAGATTTCCGGTGTGGCAGTGACGGGGGAGAAACAGTGATCTCCTCCCGCAGGCGCCAGGACGCCCTCGTGGGACGGGAAGTCCTCGTGGCCGGCAGCTTGAATGTCGACTACAACCTGGCCGTCGAGAAGGAGCCCGCTGACGACGGCACAGCCCGGGTGACCGGCTTCTCCGTGACGGGTGGTGGACATGGGGGCAATTGCGCCATTGCCCTTGCAGGCCTTGGCTGCCGGGTGTCGCTGTTCAGTGCGGTGGGTGACGACCCCGAGGGCGTGGCACTCCGCGACGAACTGGAGCGGTGCGGGGTACTGCACGAGAAAGTCGTCGATGTGGCGGGGAGCGTCACTGGGCGGGTGTTCATCCCCACTTACCCCGACCACAGCGGCATGCTGATGTTCCGCGGTGCCACCGACCAGTGGAGCAGCGAGACCTGCGCCTCGATGCCCCTGTCGGATTTCGAAGCGGTCGTGCTTTCCGACCCACCACCCGCCGTGACGCAGGAACTGGTGGCGCGGGCTGTCGCTGTCGGTGTTCCTGTGCACTGGACCCCGGGAGGCCTGCATGCGAGCAGCTCCTGGGCTCTCGAGCTCGCGGCGCAGTGCCACCAAGTATTCGTCAACCAGACCGAGTTCGCTGAAATGTTCGAGGTTTCCGCAGACCCGGACCACATCCGGGAGGCATGCCGGCGGCACCGGATCCCCAGACTCGTCGTCACTCTTGGCGATCGGGGAGCCATGGCCAGTGACGGTACGAACGTCTGGTTCACGGAGGCCCCCACGGTTACCGTCGCCGACGCGACCGGAGCCGGCGACGCGTTCACAGCCGGCTTCGTCGCCGCTGAACTGCTGGGCTGCGCCTGGCCGTTGCCTCTTGCATGGGGAGCCGCCGCTGGATCTCACGCCGTGACTGTGTCCGGCGCGCGTGACACCGCGCTGTCGTTGAAGTGGCTCCAGGCCACAGCAGCCGCGCTCTGCACCGGTGTATCTGTAACCGAGCGGGAGAAACGGATGATGCCATGAGCGTTGACATCCTGACCAAATCCTTCCAGCAGGTGAACTGGGACCAGATGGAGGAGGTCCACATCGCTGCCACCAACTCCCTCACAGCTTTGGCGGATCCGGCTCAACTCGGCCTGTTGTGGGATCGCATGGAGAAGGACGACAGGCTGGCTGCCAGTGCCGAGGCCTTTAACACATTCCAGAAGTACGTTCTGTACGAGGACCCGGAAACCGGGTTGAGGCTGCGGCTGCACATCTTCGGTGATCACGCGGTCGAGGAGGCTCACAACCACCGCGCGAGTTTCAGCTCGCTGATCCTGCATGGCAGCTACCGACACATCCTCTACGGCAACGTCGAGGATGTGTGGGGCGAGGAGGACAGGCTTGCCAGCGCACCCGAGGCCCGGTTCGTCCAGGAACAGCCGCCTGGATCCTGCTATACCGTGCACAACGCATTTGTGCATGCGGTCTACGCCAACCCCGACACCATCAGTCTGGTGATCCAGGGGCCGCGGCAACGCAAGAGCATCCGCATCTACGAGTTCAATCAGGGCACGACTCGGACCCGGGTCGGCGGATCCAAAGCAGGAGAAGTCCAGGAGCCCGGTGAACGCAAGATCGGGCGAGCCGAACTGCGGACCGTACGCGACCGGCTGGCGGGACTCGGTCTGCTCCTCTGACGCCTGGGGCCTGCCCTTCGGTTGTCCCTAGAGCTCTCAATGGAGGTCGCGTGAAGAGAACCAGTCTGGCGCTGACGGTGCTCCAGCCCTTTGCGGAACACCACAACGAGGACCCGGACTTCGTCGTAGGACTTGTCCACCCGTACCTGGTCGAGGCCTGGCAGAAAAACCGGCTGAAGTACCGGGAGAGTCTTGCTCTCGGCTACCTTTCCGGCGCCCTGAACAAGCACGGGTACACGTCGACCAGTATCAATGCCGAACTTCTCAGCCTGGGCCCGGAGGAGGTCGCGGAGCGGCTACTGGGGGATCCTCGCATCCGGTTGATCGGCATCTCCGCCAAGTCCCAGCGCACCTACCGCGCCGCCCGGCAGATCGCCCGTCTCGTCAAGGCGGTGCGGCAAGACGTGCACATCACACTGGGTGGTGTCTTCCCAAGCGCAGCGGACAAGGAGATTCTCGCCGACTGTGCCGAGATCGACTCGATCGTGCGCGGTGAGGGTGAGTACGCGATCGTGGAGCTGGCCGCCCGCTTGCAGCGTGGGCTGCCGCTGAAGGAGATGCGGGGGCTGTCCCTCAGGGTTGCCAGCGAATATTTTCGCACGCCTGATCGGCCGCGGATCCGAGATCTGGATGGCCTCGCATTTCCGGACCGGAATGACCTCCAGGAGATGGTCGCCCAGAATTCACGCGGATCCAACTCCGCCTATCTGGTGGCCTCACGGGGCTGCTACGCCTCCTGCACGTTCTGCTCCATCCACCAGATATACGGCGACCACAACGTGGTGCGTCGATCCGTGGAAAGCATTGCGGACGAAATGCAGTCCATCAAGGACCGGTTCGGCGTCAGCCGGTTCTCCTTCGTGGATGATCTGTTCATCATGCCGTCCCCCAACGGGATCCGTTGGATCCATGACTTCTGCGACCTGCTCGCCGAACGAAAACTGGAGGTCAACTTCTACGCGGAGATGCGTGCGGACACCATTGAGAAGTCACTGGTCCGACGACTCATGAATGTCGGCCTGCACCGTCTGTTCATCGGTGCCGAGTCAGGCGTGGACTCCGTCCTAGTGCGGTGGGAAAAGGGGACAACTGTCGAAGACAACGACAAGGCGCTTCGCGAATTGCGCGAGATCGGCATGGCGCCGCACCAGATAAATTTCGGCTACATCATGTTCGATCCGGAGATGACGTTTGCCGAGCTCAAGGAGCAGTACCGCTGGATCCGCGACTCCGGCTACGCCAAGGTCCAGCACCTCCAGAACAAGATGAATGTCTACTGGGGGACTCCTCAGTATCGGCGGATGATCGAGCAGGGCAGGGTCGATGACTCGGCTCTGGGTAACCGCTGGATCTACACCTTCGACGACCCGAAGGTGAACTCCTTCGAGCCGGCCTTCCGTCGCTTTCATCGTAGGTACGAGGCAGACCCCCGCGTCCTGTCCGTGCTGGCCGCGAGGGAAGCGTTCATGGAACGGGTGCAGGAGGACAAGAACCGTACCCCCATGCCGCATTGGCTTTTCGAGTGTTTGAGCCAGGCGATGCGCCGGATCGACCAGACGGACCGTGACTGCTACTTCTACGTCTTCGAGCGCCTATTCGACTTTCTGAATGGGGACGAGATCCTCACGGAATCGGCTGAAGAAGAGGTCTGGAACGGGTTGCAACCCCTACTGGACACCTTGGCCTTTGATGCCGAACTGTTGAGCGTCCTGGCGGCGAACGTACAACAGATCACCGAAGACGACGAGGGCGAGATGGTTGCCAAGGTAGGCAGGGCCTGGCGCGCCGAAAACGATGATGCTGCGACGGTGACGGTTTGGTTGGCCGAGCGCGCGCAGAGCATCGACGGCTTCCGGGTCAGTCTCGGTTTTCGAGGTGACGACCGTTACGATCACGCCTGTGAGACTGTTCGGTTCTCCCTGGGCGATGATCCGGCAGAAGTCATCACCCTGCAGAACCCGCGGGCGAATGAGTTGCTGGGCAGGGCGGGTATCGAACCGGTCGCAGCGGCCGGCGGCACGCTGAACGCGGGGCACTGAGCGAGGAACAGCACAAAAGCGCATGCGTCCAATACCGGAATGGCTGAGTCGGGTCGAGCGCAAACGGGAAATATATGCGGGCGATCCCTACTACCGTGATGCCTGGGACGATCTGACCGCCTTTCTCGGCACTGGATCGGCTGTGCCTGAACAGCTCTATCGTGTCGCCCCGATGGTCCTGCGGCCGGACACGATGGCCGTCAGGGGAGGGGCGCGGCTGTTGGCCGCAGTGCGGTCCGCGAATTTCGTCCCCGTCGCCTGGAGCAAGTTCCGGTTCGACCGCCATATCACCCGCGAAGTGTGGCGGTACCAGCTGAACATCGCGACCCGCGAGCGTATCGACGTGATGGACATGATCATGCCGGCGGGAGAGTCGCTGTATGTCCTGCTCCGGGAGACCGAGGAGCCGGGGATACCGGCCACCGCCAGGCTGAGCGACATGAAGGGGCCGAGCCGCCCTGAGGATCGGGGGGCGCATCACCTGAGGCGGATCGCGGGCGAAGCCCAGGCCTCGGTGCTCACGTACGTCCACATTGCGGATGAACCGGCCGATATAATAAGGGAGTTGGGCATCTTCTTCGACAGGTCGGAGAGGATGCGCCTCCTCGGCGCCCTCGATGCGCGGCAGGACGTGACGCAACAGGTTCTGGCGGCCCTGGCAGAAGTCGAGGCGCGTACCGAGGCGTCCGATCTGCTCTGGAAGTTCGCGTTGGAGAGGCTGGACTCGCAGGTGTCCGGTCTTCCCGGTGACGCGGAACTGGCCGCGCTGCTCGAACTGGTGAGATCCGGCCGGAGCAAGGACTGGCAGTCGCTTCTCGCCTTGGCGGACAGGTCCGGGTTGCAGTGGTCGCATTGGGACCGGGTAGCGGTCGCCGCCGAACTGAGTACCCGTCATCTGGAGGTCGAGCCGGTCATTCCAGACGTGAGCCGGTCCGTTTGGTCGTCCGGCTCACGATCCCGGACAGAGGACGGATAGCGGTCACGATCTCCGGGACAGCAGGCAAGCAGGTAGGAGAGGAAATAATGCAGGAACCAATGACCGTCGCCCGTCTCGCCGAGAGGAAGAAACTCCCGGCTGAAGCGCTCCACAAGTTCGGACTGAGCGACACCGATGACGGGGTCCTGTTCACGTACGTCGCACCGGACGGAACGCCTGGCCGTACCAGGTTGCGTACCGGCATGAGCGGAGCGGCGGGATGGTCATGGGTGAAGGGTGACGCGAACCCCGTGGTGGCCTACAGCACTCCTGAAGGATTGGAACTCGCCCGGTCTGCTGGGTACCAGATCGTGGTGGAGGGCGAATCCGACTGCTGGACCGCCTGGTACCACGGCTTCCCGGCGGTCGGCATCCCCGGCTCCGAGAACTGGGATGCGCTCTCGCGGGATCACCTGCCGGTCTCCGAGGTTTTCGTGCAGGTGGAGGCCGAGCACCCGCGGACCTATCCGGATGGTGTGGCGAGCTATGTGGCTGCCGTAACCCGCCACATTCGTGGCCTTGGATTCACCGGGCCAGTACACGAACTGCACCTGGGCGACGGCTTCCGTGACATGAGCGATTTCTACCGCAGCGACCTCGACGGGTACACCGCTGCGCTGGGATCGATACTCGATCGCGCCCGTCTCGGCTCGTAGGGTGCGTGCTGCCGTGGGGGCCTCGCCGGCCGTGATCACCCGCTGGGTCAGGGCGGCAGCCGGCAACAGGTCTACTCGTCCCGAAAGACCGAAAGTACTTTCGAAAGGTAGCTCAGCGTGACTTTGCCGATTGCTCCAGCCTCGGGCGAGCCGGATACACACGATCACGTGCGTGACGTTCTTGGCCAGCACTACACGATCAGGTCATCTCGGGTGATCGATCTCAACTTGTTCAGGGTTCGGGTCTCCAGTAACATCGCGGACTTTGCCGGATACGCCTTCTATACGCAGTTCGCCTCGCCCGAATCGTCCTGCGCATACGAGCTCGTCTTTGTCGACCTGGATCAGGACCCGATCGATCTAGCGCTGATCGAGCCTCTCGTTGACCAGGGATACCGCGCCGAGCGGTTTCGTGGCGGCTCTTACATCACCAACCATTTCGGTCCGCCCGCTTACCTGGTCATTCGTGGCAATCGGATCTATATCTTTGGTCGTGAGCTGCAACGTACTATCTGGCCTTACTTCACCAAGCGCCTCCTCACCAACTTTGCCATTGACCATGATCTCGTACACCTCAAGGCCGCGGCTTTTGTGCAGCCGGAGGGAGCCACGCTGCTGTTCGGCCGCAGCAAGGGCGGCAAGACCGTCTTCCTCACCCAGGCCTGTGCTGCAGGTGCTCGGTTCCTGAGCAATACGCATGTCCTGACACGTGGAACAACCGCGTACGGTGTTCCCTCCGCGATGCGGGTCCGGAAAGGCTCGGGATTCGACCATCTCATCGACTCGGGCCAGCTGGACAAGCACCTGAAGTCCTCCGAATATCGGCTTGATCCCCATATGGTCTTCGATCACGAGGTGATCGCCGAAGCCCCGATCCGCAACCTGTGCATCATCGACTACAACCCGGACCAGCCGTCCTGCTTCCGCGAGATCGGCGAGGAGCGGTTCTCGGCCTTCATGGACCTCTTCGCCTTCGCGGTCGGCACCTACGGTTTGAAGGACGACATGCTCGCCCATGTGGACAACGACTTGTACCGATACACCGATGCCTTCACGGTGATGAAACAGCGCATGAATGACCTCGTGAGGGGGGCGCGGCGCTTCCACATAAACGCCGATATGCTCGATCCCGCGGTTCGGGAACGGACATTGACTCGTCTTGCCGAGTAGGGAGTTCAGCACCCGTCCTGAGGCAAATCGGCGGTAGAGAGGACTTTGCGATGCGCGAAATGACCGAGATGATGGCTGTCCGTCAAGGCGGTCTAAGCAGGCTGACCGAGACACCGTGTCCTTATAAAGATTCTTTCGCGGACATCCGGATCGACCTGGCCGATATCGCACTCGATGACAGCGGGCCAGAGGGGGCGATCGATCAGATAGCCGTCCTGGTCGCCGATCGACTCGTGCGTTCGACGAATGCGCCAGGCGCCGGTGCCGCCATGGTTGTAGGGCTGTCCAAATGGTTTGATGTCGATCAGGCTCGCACATTTCATGAGCAGCTGTTTCCCGCGGTTTGGCGCGAATACAGGGAGCGCCACTCGACGCTGCGAAGCCACTCGGATTTCCGTTTCAAGACCAGTGTCCTCGTCGACGGCTCGATCCCGCTTGAACTCTATGGCAATGCATGGAGTTTTAAGGACCTGCACATCGACCGCGAAGTCCTCCTCTTCTCGCATCTCTACGGGCCGGCCCAGGATTTCACTGGCGGCGAGCTACTCCTGGTCGATATCTGGCCGTACGCGAGCAGCCATCAGCTGAGTTTCGACGACATGTTTTTCTGGTCCGACGAACCGACAGAGGGCAGCAAGCCTGTGCTGCGGCCCGATCACTGCGACCCGGCGCTGTCGGAGTGCGGTATCAACCTCGGCACCTGCGGACCCGATGAGATCGTCTTCGTGAACAATTCCCCCGACGCAGGCATATTGCATGGGGTGACGCCGGTGCAGGTGGGCGATCCCGAGGGTTACCGCCGCGAGTTCCACCGATGCTCTGTCAAGAGCCTTCGGTTGTGAAAGACAACCAGAACTGACGATTTCCATGGATCCGAAAGCGTATAAATGACCAGAGAAGAAGTATCGGACATCGTGCGGACCCGGATCGGTTCGCTCCTCGATGCTCCCGCCGATTTCGCGGAAACCGATTCACTGGCCCGTCATGGCCTGGACTCACTCTCCAGCGTCGAGCTCACGCTGTTGCTGGAGGACAGCTTCAGCATCGTCTTCGAGGACGACGAGCTGACCTTCGACAACTTCGGCTCGGTGGGCAGCATCGTGACCATGGTCCACTCCAAGGTGGGCGCATGACGGCCGGCGCGTTCCGGCCTGCCCCCGCTCCCTGAGAGCCATCGGCCCACCCCGCCGAAGCGGGGTGGGCCGATGGTCACAGCAGAGTGACCGACCGGTCCAACAGGGTGAAGGTCCCGTTGGCCGTCAGCAGCCGGTCGTTGGCGTAGTTCAGGGCGGCCGAGCGGAGATCGCGGAAGGTGCGCTCCAGCGGCAGGGCCGCGTCGGAACGGTAGCCCAGGGACAGGCCCGCCACCTGCACCATCCGGTCCACAGCGGCACAGGTCAGCTCGGAGGCGGCGGTCTTGAGCGAGTTGAGGTGGATCTGGACCGCCGGGACGTCCGTCCGCGCGCCCGCCGCCCGGCAGGCGTCGACTTCCTCCCGTACCCGGTGCAGATAGGCGCTGACCAGTTCCAGATCGAGCCGGATCCGGCCAAGCTGTTCCTGGAGCAGCGGTGAGGACGTGTCGTGGCGACCGCTGCGCGGGATGGTCCGCAGCAGCCCGGAGAAGGCACGGCGGGCTGCTCCGAGCCAGCAGGCGCTCCAGGCCAGGTGGCCGACCGGGATCGTACTGTCCACCGCGACGGTGCGGAACTCGCCGGGCCCCCCGACGAGTTGGTCGTCGGGGACGCTGCCCAGCAGGGCGAAGCCCGCGCTGTCGGTGCCGCGCATACCCATGGCGTTCCAGTCCGAGACACGCTTGACGACAAGATCGTGCCGGTCGGCGTAGACCAGGGACACGACGTGGCCGGCGGCCTCATCGTCGGCGCGCATCGTGACGAGGTAGCCGTCGGCGTGCTCCCCGCCGGTGACCGTCGGCGCGTGCCGGTCCAGCAGCAGACGGCCGGGCGCACCCTCGGGCCCGTCGGCAGGGACGCGGGAGAGCGGATCCGCGGCTGACAGCAGGAAACCGCCGGTGCCGGAGCCGGTGGTGACCGAGGCCAGGTACACCTCCCCGGCCGCGACCCGGGGCAACAGCCGGGCGCGCAGTGCGGGACCGGCATGCCGGACGAGGGCGTCGACCTGCTGGCAGTGCATGGCCCAGATCATCGCGGTCGACAGACAGCCGCCCGCCAGCTGCTGGGCGGTGTCCACCAGCCCGTCCAGACCGCCGCCCATGCCGCCGTGCTCGACGGGCACGAGATAGCCCAGGTAGCCGCTGTCACGCAGCGCCTGGAGGCCCTCGACGGGGAACCGCGCGTCGCGGTCGACCTCGGCTGCGTACGTCTCCAGCACGCCGACCAGATCCGACAGGCCGGGCGCGGGCCGGTCTTGCCCGTTTCCGCCGTCTGCCGTCACTTGTTCAGCCATCGCAACTCACCTCTTCGGCCCGGAGGGAGAGCCGACGTGCGGACCGGACCATTCCGGAGTCGGTCACGATCTCGGTCGGTATGGGTCTGCTGAGGAAGCCCAGCAGACTCGCCGTCAGGCCGTAGGCACCCACGTTCGGCACGGCGAGGATCTGTCCGATCCGCGGCTCCGGCAGCCGTACCGCGGTGCTGAGAACGTCGAGTGGGGTACACAGGGGGCCGACCAGCACCGGCAGGGCCTCGTCCCCGCTGCTGGCCCCGGGCCCGTCCACGGCTGTCTCCGGCTGTACCGAGGGCCGTAGCAGTCTGCCCAGACCGGCCATGCCGCCCAGGACATTGATACCGGCGTCGACAACGACGAAGGTCTTGCCCCCGCTGTGCTTGATGTCGACCACCGTGGTGAGGAGGGTGCCCGCGGCCGCTGTCAGATATCGCCCGGACTCGAAGACGAGGGCGGGCGCGTCGTCTCCGGGGAAGGACGCGGCCAGCGCCCGGGTGATCCCGTCGGCCAGCTTCGGGTGGCGGGTGAGCTCACCCGGCCGCGCCGAGGGGGCCGGGAAGCCGCCTCCCAGGTCCAGCACCTGGGGGACGAAGTCCGCACGCTCTGCCGCCTGCGCGCAGACCGCGAGGGACTGCTCGAACTCCTGGAGGAGTTCGTCCGGGTCACCGATGTTGGTGGCCGAAAAGGTGTGCATGCCGATCGGCCGGGCCCGTCCGCTGGGCCGCAGCAGCGTGGTGAGTGCGGCGCTGTCCGCCGTGTCCACCCCGAACGCGGTGGGCTTGCCCGCCATGCGCAGCGAGCCGCCGGCGCTGCCTCGCGGCGCGTTCAGCCGTACGAGGTACTCCGCGTCCACTCCCGCCGCGGTACAGGCGGCCGCGAGCCGGTCCCGGTCGGCCGGTGACTCCACGGAGAACCGCCGGACCCCGGCGGCCAGCGCCGTGGCGACCTCCGCGGGCGTCTTGCCGGGGCCGGTGTAAAGGACCTGGTCCGCGGTGTGCCCGGCGGTCAGCGCGGTGCGCAGTTCGTCGGGTGAGCTAACCTCGGCGCCCATGCCGAGCGCGGCCAGCTCCTGCACGATCGCCGGGTGCGGGTTGGCCTTCAGCGAGTACAGCAGTCCAGCGCCGTCCGGGAGGTCGGCGGTGAGGGCGCGCGCCGCGGAGCGCACGGCGGAGAGGTCGTAGATGTAGGCTGGCGTGCCGAACCGGCGCGCCAGCTCCGTCGGATCGGTCACCGTGCCGCCCTCTCCGCCGTGGCGCGCAGCGCCGCCCGGTCCACCTTGCCGTGCGCGGTGAGTGGCAGTCGGGGGACGACGACGCAGCGGTCGGGGGTGCGTGCCGGGCCCAGCCGGTCCGTGACCCCCATCAGCACCTCGCGGGCGTCCAGGTCGGTCACCGCCCACACCGTGACTGTCCCGCCGGGGTCCGGCGGGACGGCGGCAGCGGCGGTCACTCCAGGGATGTCCAGCATCGCGTCTTCTAGTTCTGCTGTGCTCATGCGGTACCCGCGTCGTTTGAAGAGGTCGTCCGAGCGGCCGACGAAGCGGAGCCGTCCCGCCTCGTCCAGGCAGCCCTGATCCCCGGTGTAGACCGCGGTCCCCACGCCGTCGGGGGCGGGGCGGAACCGCTCCACGGTGGCCTCCGGTGCGTGCCAGTAGCCCGCCATCACATGGGGGCCGGCCGAGACGATCTCGCCGACCCCGCCGGGCGGCAGCGGCCGTCCCGCCTTGTCGACCACGAAGAGCCGGGTGCCGGGCAGGGCACGGCCCACCGTGCCAGGGTGGGCCAAGTCCTCGTCGGGGTCGGCTATCGAGACCCGCTTGCACTCGCTCATGCCGTACATGCACACCAGCGAGGTGTCGGGGAACGCCTTCCGGAGCTGTTCGGCGGTCGTACCGGTCAGCGCCGCACCGGTGTTGGTGATCAGGCGAAGGCCGGTGGGACGGCGGTCGCGGGTGGCCAGACGGGTCAGCAGTGTGGCGAGTGTCGGCACCGCGGGCAGCACGGTGGCCCCCGCATCGCGGATCGCCACCAGTTCCCCGGCCGACAACGCGCCCTGCGGCAGGACGAGTTCGGCGCCGGACAGCGCGCACAGGAACAGCTGGTAGAGCCCATAGTCGAAGGTCATCGGCAGCCGGTTCCAGACGACGTCCCGCGGTCCGTAGCGGAGCCGGTCCGCGATGGCCGCCGCGGCGGCGGTGACGGCCCGGTGCGGGCAGACGATGCCCCTCGGGCGGCCGGTGCTGCCGGAGGTGTAGATCAGCAGGGCCGTCCCGTCCGGTTCCGCACGGGACGAGCCGTCCGTGCCGTCCTGAACGGCCATCAGTTCCGGTTCCGGGGGCACGGCCACGGCCGTCCCCTCTTCCCGCACTGCCTCCGACGTGCGGACCGTGTTCAGGGTGCTGACGACGAGTGCCGGTGCGGCGTCCAGCAGCAGCCGGCGCAGCTCGTACTCGCTGCTGGAGTCGGCCACCGGGATGATCGCGGCCCCGGTGCGCAGGGCACCGAAGAGGACCGCGGCTGCCGCCCGGCCGGGCGGCAGCGCCAACAGCACTCGGTCGCCGGGGCGGATGCCGAGCGCGGTCAGCCAGCGGGCGGTTCCACGGGCGGCTGCGCCCAGTTCGGCCCAGGTCCATCGACCGTCGCCGTCGCGCACCGCGGGGCGCGGCCCGTGGAGTGCGACGGCGCGCTCCAGGAGCGCCGCCAAGTCCCGCGGGAGGGCACCGAGTTCAAGGGGGTTGCCGTGGTCAGGGAGATCACCGCGGTCATCGGACGAGCGCACGGTAAAGGCCCTTCTGTGTGATGAGTTCGTCGTGCCGCCCTTGCTGCACCACGCGCCCGCCGTCGAGTACGACGATCTGGTCGGCCTCCTCGATCGCGGTCAGCCGGTGGGCGACCACGACGAGGGTCGTGTCCAGTTGCCGCAGTCGGGTGAGAATCTGCTGCTCCATGACGGGGTCCAGGGCGCTGGTCGCCTCGTCGAGGACGAGGGCGGACGGCTTGCGCAGCAGCGCCCGGGCCAGTACGACCCGTTGCCGCTGGCCGCCGGAGAGTCCCGCTCCCCCGGGGCCGAGCATGGTGTCGTAACCCATCGGCAGGGCGGCCACCGTGTCGTGGATCCCGGCGGTACGGGCGGCCTCTTCGATGTCGGCGTCCGAGGCGCGGTCGGTGTGCCAGGTCAGGTTGTCGCGAATGCTGCCGGAGAACAGCCGGGCCTCCTGGTTCACGAAGGAGACCGAGCGCCGGTACCCGACGGTGTCGAGCCCTGCCAGGTCCTGCCCGTCGACCAGGACGCGGCCGGACACCGGGGTGTGCAGCCCGGCGAGCAGAAGCGCGCAGGTGGACTTGCCCGAACCCGAGGCGCCGAGCAGGACGGTGAAACTACCGGGCGGCACGGAGAAGGACACGCCGTGCAGCACCTTGGGGCCGGACTCGTAGCCGAACGACGCCTCTTCCGCCTGGTACGCGGTCGCTGCCGGGGGGACGTAGCGCTCGCCGCGCGGCTGTGGGGCGGAGCGCATGATGTCGTCGAGGCGGGCGAGGTCGGCGCGCAGCCCGGATATCTGGAGGCCCACCTGGACGAGGTTGGTCAGGGGCACGAGCATGCCCATCGCCAGCACGCTGAAGCCCAGGACCTTGCCCAGGGTGAGCGCGCCGTCGGCGACCCGCAGTGCTCCGACAGCCAGCACCACCAGCGGGGCGCCGGTCTGGAGCCCGCTGCTCACGGCGGAGGACACCGCCTGCAGTCGCCGGGCGCGCAGCCGGGAGTTCAACTCCTCGGCGAGGGTGTTGCTCCAGCGCCTGGCCACGTCGTTCTCGGCGGCCGCCGACTTCAGGGTGGGCATGCCCTCGATGAGTTCGGCGAGTTCGGACTCGGCCAGTGAACGGGCTTCGAGCGCGTCGGCACCCGCGTACTCCTGCGGTCGCCAGGACAGCATGAGCACACCGACCTGGAGAAGTGCCAGCACTATGACCACTCCCGCGAGCAGCTGGTCGGCGAAGAGCAGCAGGCCCATGTAGAGCAGGATCAGCAGACCGTCGAGGAGGCTGGTGAACGCTGACGCCGAGAGCACCTGGCGCACCTGGGAGCTGGTGCGCACACGCTGCAGCAGGTCCCCGGCTCTGCGACTGGAGAAGAACGCGTAGGACTGATCGAGGAGTCGGTCCAGGATGCCGAGGGTGACGGTCTCGTCCACCGACGCCTGGATCAGATTGAAGTACATCGCGCGCGCGAACTGGAACGTCATCAGGGCGAGCAGCAGCACGATCAGGCCGATAGCGAGGTATCCGGGTGACAGGGCGCTGCGACCGCCGGTGACCATGTTCCCGACGTAGGAGGTGGCCAGCGGGACCGCGAGGTTCAGCAGCAGCAGGAGCAGCGAGCACAGCGTGAACCACACCCAGCGTCGGCTGGGTTGCAGGAACATCCGCAGGTACTGCCATGGGCTGTCACCGCCGCGGCGCCCGCGGCCGGTTCGGGCGGGCACCTCCGGACCAGGCCTGATCACCAGGGCGACACCGGTGAACGAGTCGCCCACGGCGCTCAGGGACATGCGTCGGCGCCCGTGCGACGGGTCGACCAGGTGCACCCGGTCACCGACGACGTGTTCGAGGACTACGAAGTGGTTGAAGTTCCAGAACAGGATCGTGCCCGGGGGCAGTGAGCGCAGCCCCTTCAGAGACACCCGCACGCCGCGGCTCTGAAAGCCGTAGGAGCGGGCGGCGTCCAGCAGAAGCCGGGCGGAGGCCCCGTCCCGGCCGGTGCCGGTGGCCGCACGCAGCTCTGTCACCGGTACCTCGATGTCGTGCAGGGCGAGCGTCATGGACAGGCACGCCGCTCCGCAGTCGCTCATCTGCGACTGCAGCCGTACCGGCACGCGACGGCGGCCCACGGCACCGAAGAGGTCGCGCAGTCGCTGCCACACCGGTGGGTGCGGGCCGGACGCTGCCTGGCGCAGGCTCTCCAACCCGACAACGGCCCCGGACTCACGGGACGCGCCCCGCGCGTCCCGAGCCTGCTGCCGGAAGCGCGGTGCCTGGGGCGGGGCACCCGTGGGGCCGGGCCGCTCGGTCACCGCTGCGGAAGAGCCTTCGGTGCTGGTCTCGTTCGTCATGGGGATACTCCGACGCGTGATGTGCAGAGAAACGCATTCGCCCCGGCCATGATTCCTGCTCGCATTTCTCGACTCAACGATACTTTTGAGTTTTCCGGACACGACAAAGAGGCGAAAGGCTTTTTTATCCGGTTCGGCGCATTCACCTTCCAACTACGCCAATTCCGTGCCATCGCCGATTGCCGCGACTGGAATGATTTAATTTCTTGACGGCGGATCTTACGCCTGTATAGGCTGAAGGAGCTCAGAAGTTACCTCCCTCTAATTCCATTGGAGTGCTGATATGCAGGACGATTTCGAAGTCATCGACATTGAGAACCTGTCCGACGAGGCCCTCGACGACATCGTGGGCGGCAGTGGCGTGCACGTCATGGCCAAGTGCGCCTAAAGGCATCGGACTTCCTCCGAACCTGAAATGACTGTGCTCGAGCGGCTGCCCGCCGCTCGAGCACGGTTTTTTACTTCCGGGGAACCGAAGAACGCAGGAGCTGGTCCAGTCCCCGGGCCACGGCATCCGCGTCCGGCGGCGCGAAGTCGCGGCTGTCCAGCCTGAGCACCACGTCCACGCGACTGCCGTGGTCGTGCACTGCCAGGTCGATGCCCGTACTGGCGGCGGCTCGCGGTGAATAGGCCCCGGGCTCCACCGTCAGGCCCGTCTCCGACAGCCTGTTCAGATCGTTGCTCGCCGAGTGCTCCAGCAGACGCGCGGTGACCGCACCACGTGGCGGCACCTGCGGCTGCCCGGCGGCAGCGCGCCGGAAGTCCGCCCCGCTGATGTGGCGGTGCCGCATGGTGCGCATCAGCTCCGCCCGCAGCTGCGCCAGTGCTTCGCCGTCCGTCAGCACGGCAGGCAGCAGCAGCGGCAGGGAGAGCGAGAACCGGCCCATCAGCTGCCGACCACTCACCTCCCGGGTGTCGGTCATGCAGCCCAGTTCCAGCTCCGGACCTGGACGTAGCCGGCACATCTCCACCGCGAACCGGGCAAGCAACCGCTGGAACAGCGACACCCGCGCCGCCTCGCACTCCTGCCGTACCGTGTCCAGCCGCCGGCCGTCCACCCGCAGGGTCCGCACCAGCTGCTGCCGCAGCGGCTCCGCGGGGTCGCCGCGGAGCCGTTCGCGGACCCGGGCCAACTTCCCGCACTTGGCCTGCCAGTAGGCGCCGGCCACGGCAGCGGACCGGTGGACCTGCCGCTCCCGCTGCTGCCGCACCGCACTGATCAGATCGTCACCCGCCACCGGGTCACTGCCGGACCGGCCGGTCACCAGGTCCCGGTAGGACTGCCACAGCTCCCCCACGAACAGGGACCGGCCACACGCGTCCAGGGCCAGCTGCGGGAAGTCGGCGAGGAACGCGTGGTGCTCGGGCGAGTACCGCAGCAGCCGGAACCGGAACGGCGGCTCTCGCTCCAGGTCCCAGGGCTGTCTCATGCCCGCGGTCCGCAGCCGAGTCGCGTAGTAGGCGAACTGCTCCTCGGAGCGGCACTGTACGGCCTGCCGGGCGAACAGGGGCCCGTCACCGGCCCGGTGGACCGTCTGCCATGGGGTGCCGTCCGCGGCGCGCCCGATCCGGACCCGCAGCGCCTGGCGGCGCTCCACCACCGTCCGTACCGCACCGGCGAACGCCGCTACGTCCAGCGGCCCCTTGATCGCGAACGCCGCTTGCAGCGTCCTGTTACGGGCTTCAGGACCGGCGACCTCGTACATCACGTCCTGGCCGAACGACAGCGGTCCTTCCGGCTCTTCGTCGTGCCTGCCGAACCCTTCCGGGAGCGAGGTCACAGCGCGGCCCGGTTCCAGTCCACCGGCCCCAGCTTGCGCTCGGCCCGCCATCGGCTGATCTCCGCCGTGAGCCGGATGGTCGGCCCGCGGGTGCCTGCCGTACGGATCTCCGGCAGCTCGAACGGCAGGATGCGGCGCAGCTCCGCGTCATGCCTGGCGACCACCGCGGCCGCCGCGCGGGCCTGTGCCTCGTCGACCGTCCCGGACCAGGGCAGCTCCCGCAGCGCCGTTGCGACCGGGGAAGGATCGGCCGCCAGCCGCAGATGCAGCTCCGGGACGGAGGTGATGCCTCGGAAACCGGCGCCGACCATACGGCAGTAGAAGATGCCGCGCAGCGCCGTGGCGCACGCCTCGATCGACACGGCCCAAGCCCCGTCCTTCAGCGCCGCGTCGATATCGACGAGCGGGGACTGTACGGACCGGGCATACCGCCAGGCCATTTGGCCGCCGTCAGTGACGGCCCACTGCGCGTCGATGCCGTCGCCTGCCCAGATGTCGGTGCCGCCCCAGTTATCGGTGCCGGCACCGTCCGCCGGTCCGCCGGGCGGCTCGGGGAACACGTTCATCGCAGGACTCCCTCGAAGCCGTCGGCGTCCACCACCAAGTCCAGTTCGCCGCGCCGGACGCCCTCCAGCACCCGTTCGGCCGGGAATTCGCGCAGCACCGTGCCGAGCAGCCCCTCGCAGGCCAGCGGATCGCCCAGCAGCCGGTCGTGCCGATTGACCAGAACCTCCCGGCCGGCCAGCTTGGCCCGCCTGCTGTCCGCCGCGGGGCGTACCGCCACTGCGAGACGGACGTCCGGTACCGCGATGCCGAGCGTTTGCCGTACCGCGTGCCGGTAGCCGTCCCGGCACGGAGCACCGCCGAGGTCGAAGCCCAGGCGGGCGGCTCGGGCGGGCAGCCACTTGTCCCCGGTGGTCACGTCACCGGCGGCCCGGCAGCGGACCTCCAGCAGCAGCCGCAGCGCCCGCTGCCACAGATAGGTGCGGGCCCCCTCCGGCAGCTGGCCGTCAGGGACCTCGTCGGCCAGCTCGGCGGCCGCCTGGGCGAGCAGCATCTGATCCATCGCCTCCCGGACCGCCAACGGCAGCAGCCAGGCCACCTGGGCATCGGTGAACACCGGCGGAGTTCCGTCGAGCAACGGTGCGGCGTGCACCCAGCGCGCCACCCAGCGGAATGTGTACCGGTCGATGGACCGTCCCAGGGCCACCTCGCACGGGGCTTGCCCGAGGACGGCGGTGTGCTCGGCGGCCGCCGCGAGTATCCGGTCAACCCAGGCCGCCGGGTACTCCTCGACGTCCACGGCCACGTCCCGGACGAAATGCAGGGCGGCGGGCACCTGCTGGTCCAGACCGGATACGAGCAGATGGATGTCGACGTCGCTGCCGGCGTTACCCAGACCGGAGGCGAGCGAGCCCACAAGATAGGCACGGCCGTCCGCGAGGGCGTCACCAGTCCCGGCGAGGACGTCCCCGACGGTCAGCCCGACGGTGGCCAGCGCCTGCTCAGCAGACACGGCGCGGGGCAAAATGGGGGAAATCACTGGGACTCTCCCCGTACCGCCGCACGTGACCGCAGACATTGGCGGTCGGAAATATTGAAGCAGGACTTGGAGTGGTCGACACGCCAGTCCGGGGGCATATGAATATCCTTCCTTACACGACGCTGCGATGTATCACAGTCGGCGCAGCACCGACCTGGCGGACCACTCCCCGGTAACTGATCACGGGAAAAATAGCCGCCCACTCCTAACAGTGCGCCTCCTGGTTTCGGAAGCATCCGGAGGCGAGAGACTGGATCGCCTCGAAGCCATGTCCACGGTCTGAACGCACTCGGGGAACAGGCTGTCAATGCCAGTGACGTCGAGACCCCTTACTGTCCCTCTGTGCTCTCCGCGGATGTCTGCTTACAAGCGGATCCAGGATCCTGGCTGCCGTCATCAATCAATGCGCCATGGCTTCTTTGATTCAACGCCTCTCGCTCACCTCGGGACTGAATTGCGTATCGCTGCTGTCGGGATATTCGCTCATTATTGATTGTTGTTACATTGAAGAGCCATCCCAAGTGCATCGCACTCACCCTCCAGTGCGGCAGCCACGGCGGTTGCAGGAGTTCGGCGGGCTTGCCGACCTTGCCGAGTGTGACGCTGCCTCGGCCCGACGCGTGCGGTGACGACTGCCGATGCACTGCACGCCCGGCGCGAGACCGCCGACTACGGCAGGCGCTCGCAAATCCTGATGATCCGATGGGCACGGGCCGCGGTCAGATCATGGCGGCGCCCCGGCAGGGCCGGCGACAACCACAACACCTCGCCGCGAGGGTCCGTGACCCCCTTCACGTTCACCCCATGCCGACGGTGCTCGGCCGGGTAGTCGGCTCGGCCGTGGCCGAGGCGGTCGCACTCGGTGAGGGTGCCGTCGAGCAGGACGAACTCGGGCTCTGCCGCGCGCAGGGAGCGCAGCAGACCGGGCGCGCGGTACGGGCCCCGTCCTCGGGGCCGAGTTCCTCGCCATCGTCGGAGACCTGTCCGGCTACACGGACGCCGACCGCCTGGCCGCCTAGACCGCCATGATGCGCCCCGGGCCCTCCCGGAACCACTACCTCAAGAGACGCGCCGAAGGACTGATCCGCGTCCAAGCACTGCTCGCCCCCGCACAAGGCTCCAGCGCCGACGGGTTGAGACTTCGAACGCCTCCCCCAACGGCACAGGAGCCTTGTACGTCGTGGCCACAGCCCCTGTCATTTGGCGGCCAGTGATCGCCGGATCAGCGCTTTTGGCCACACAAGGTCGACCGGTTTCCCGGTCGAAAACGACCTGCCCGTGGACCACTCGGGTCGACGCGTGTGAGGTGATCGCGAGGCCGGCAGTGCTGTGGACGGGGGCCGTGTGCGCTCAGGGGGTTGCGGCAGGGGTTGTGCCCGGCGCTGAGAGCCTGGCGAGGGATGCGACCGGCGCCTGCTGCCGAGGGTGTGCACGACGGCGGCGCACGGGAGACGGCTCATCCGCCAGTCGCTGAAAGCGAAACGTTTTCGGGCGCGGATTGCTATGGCGCTGTGTACGTACTCTGCCGTCGCCGTTCGGTTCCAACGGACACACTTGCCATGCGCATGGACGTGGTCCTATGATCAACCGCGATCGCGCTGGCGGTTACGTTCACCCCCTCAGACTTCTCTGGCCATTCCGCAGCAGGCAGAGCATCCGCCTCTGCAGGTGATCTTCCTTCGTAACCGAAGCGGAATTACTTGCGGCTTCGTGCCGATCGATCCATCCAACTGCTCATGAGATTGCGCCCGTTGTGAACTGAGAGCGTAGTTGCAGAACTCGGTAGCGATGTCTTCGACAGAGGAAACGGGCTACAAAGCGTCATCATATCCGGTACACACAACGGGATTTCCCCGTCGGGTATCTCCTTCGTTACGCGCCGCCATCTGACAATTCCGCGTACCCCCACGGAGAAGCAGGAGGAGTTCACCATTCTACGCGTCTCGGTAATCGGTGCCGGATTCGGTGCCCAGCATCTCGAATGGCTCGCTCAGTTCCCGGACGTCACCGCGGACGTGCTGGTGTACCGATCGGATCGCGAGCGCGCCCGGCAGGTTGCGGCCGTGCACGGCGTGCCGTGGGTGAGCGGTGACGTGCGGGACGCGATCGAGGGCGAGTCGGACGTCGTCGTCATCGCCGCCCCGGTGTACGCACACGCCGAGCTGGTCGAACGTGCGCTACGGCGGGGGAAGTCGGTGGTCTGTGAGAAACCGCTGGCGCTGGACGCGAAGGCGGCCGAGGCGATGGTGCGGGCCGCCGACGCGGCAGGAGTGCCGACGATGACGATGTTTCAGTGGCGCTGGCACCCCTGCTTCCGCGCGCTGCGCGACTTGGTCGCCTCGGGCCGACTGGGGCGGATGCTCCAGGCCGATCTGCGGTTCGAGCACGACTTCCTCGCCGACCAGACCACGCCCTTCCCCTGGCGGCACACCCGGGCCCAGGCCGGGGGCGGGGCACTCGCCGACCAGGGAGTCCACCTGTTCGACCTGCTGCGCTGGCTGACCGGCGAGGAGTACGAGGTGCGGGGAGTGGCCTCCTCTGTGCTCTGGGACGTCCGGCGCTCTGGGGCCACGAGTCTGGCCGGCGACACGGAGGACGCCGGGTCAGTGCTGCTCCAGTCACCGGGCGGGCTGGCGGCGACGGTCTCCGTCGCGCGGGTCACTCGCGGCTGCCGCCGGATGCGCGTGACCATCTCCGGCACCTCGTGCGTGGCCTGGGCCGAGGTATGGCCGGAGACCGGGGCCGGGCAGCTGGGCTCCTCCGGGGCCGACAGCATCAGAACCTGGCCGACGGGGTCACTGGCCAACCCGTACGCGGGGTTCCTCGCCCGCGACGATGCCAAGGCTTGCTCCGACGTCCCGGACTTCACGGACGGACTCGCCGCTCAGCGCCTTCTTGATGTGGCAACTGGCCATTCACCGACGGTACTCGGCTAGGGAACGGAAGGCTCGGCATGCCCTATCCCGTCAGGATCGCCGTCGTCGGCGTCGGCAACAACCTCTCCGCTCCAGCCCAGGGGGTTCGCCACTACGTGGGGCTCGACGCGCAGAGGGTTTCCGCGGACACCCTGCCCGGTATCTGCCGTCCCGTCATCGGCGGGATCGCCTTGCACGACATCGAGCTCGTGGCCGCCTACGACATTGATCGGCACAAAATACCCGATTCCGGGGAGTGGGTGCTGGTCACCGGGGCGAGCCGGGGGCATCGGACGGGCCGTGGCCCTCGCCCTCGCGGAGACGGGCCACCGTCTGATCCTGTAGGCCCGTACCGCCGCGGCAACCTCGACCGCGACTTCCACACGGTGCGGGCGTGCACGCCGTACGTGCGGCGACGCCTGGGGCCCAGGTCATCGGGTTCGCCTCCGGCTCGTCGTACAACTCCTTCGCGCGGCGCGGCGCCTGTCACGCGTACGAGTCACGGCGCTGGTGCCGAGCCGGGTGGACACCTACTTCTGCGGCAGGCGCCCGGGAACCCCGCCGGACGCGCTGCACATGACCGAGATGGCCGAGGTGGTGGCGACGCTGTTCGCGCTGCCCACGCGGGTCGAGATCCGGGAGATCCAGCTCTCCTCGGTGCACTCCACCTTCGGCATGTTCCCGTACTGGCCCGGTGAGGAACCACGTGAGGAGCCGAACGATGCCTGATGCCGACAAGACCCGCCTGGGACGCACTGTGGTCCAACCCGCCGGCCACACCCTGCCCATCGGTAGATACTCCCCCGCTATCGCCGTGCCGTTCGACGGCAGCCGGTCCCTGGTGTTCGTCAGCGGCCAGGTCTCCAGCGACGCCGAGGGCCGCGTCATCGGCGCCGGCGACGCGGCCCTCCAGACGGAGACGGTTTTCCGCCTGCTCGCGGAGGTGCTGAAGGAAGCCGGGGGAAGCCTCTCCGACCTCGTCAGCGTGGTCGTCTACCTGGCCGACATGGGGGACTTCGCAGCTGTCTCCGCAGTGCGCAACCAGGTGCTCGCGGAGGCCGGAGCAGCCCCGTCGAGCACCCTCGTCGAGGTCTCGTCGCTCGCCGTTGCCGACCACCTAGTGGAGATCTCGGGCGTGGCCGTCGTACATGGACGGGGGTGAGGGCGCCGATGAGCACCGGTCCGGGAGGGATCGCGGCCCGGTCCGGCGTGAACTATGACCTGGTGACCCCGCGGCCGACGTCCAGTGGCATGCCGGCGGAGCGCACCGGGGACGAGATCCGGGACGGACTGGGACCGCAGATGGACCGGCTCGCGGCCGACACCGAGCCCCTCAACACCCCGGCGCAGATCCCGTCCGCCACACTCCGAGGTTCGCCGAGCTACTCGGCACCGGCCGGGGTCGTCCCGCCAGCGGCGAGGGAAGAAACGGCATGCTCATCTGCGGCTCCGAGCTGACCCACGACGGCGGGGGCTCGCTGCTGGACGGCGGACGCATGGTCCGCTCCGGCGAGTTGGAGAAGCTCGCCGACAACCTACGCCACCAGCGTGTCGACGGTGTGGAGATCGTGGAACAGCCGCACCGCCTCGTCCTCTGGTGTTGCGGCCGGACACCGTCCGCCGCCCGAGATGTCGCCGTGTTGCTGAGGACCGTGCGGGCGGAGGGGTTCGTACCGGTACCGGTCGTCCCTGACGTCGGCCGCCGGGCCTGGCCGTCCGGCCCGCACATCACCACGAATAACCGAGAACAGCAGGAGGGACCATGACGCACCCCCGGGTTACCGTCGCCCGGCTCGCCGAGGCCAAGCACCTCCCGGCCGACGCGCTGCGGCGTTTCGGCTTGAGCGACAGCGCCGAAGGAGTCCGGTTCCGCTACGTCTCGCCGTCCGGCGCCGCCGGCCGAACCCGGCTGCGCACCGGCGTCCGCGGCGCGGGCGGCTCGTCCTGGCTGCCCGGCGACGACGCCCCCGTGGTGGCGTACAGCACGCCCGAGGGGTTGGGGTACGCCACCACCGCTGGGTACCAGATCGTGGTCGAGGGCGAGTCGGACTGCTGGACGGCCTGGCACCACGGGCTGCCCGCGGTCGGCATCCCCGGCGCCGACCACTGGGACGCGCTGACGCTCGCACACCTGCCGGTGGCCGAGATCTTCGTCCAGGTCGAGGCGGACAGTGCGCAGACCTTTCCGGGCGGAGTGGCCGAGTACGTGGCCGCAGTCGTGGGCCGGATTCGGGGCGTCGGCTTCACCGGCGCGGTGCACGAGCTGGTCCTCGGCCCAGACGTCAGCGACCTGAGCGAGCTCTACCAGCGTGCCCCAGGTGAGTTCACCGCTGGTGTGGGGCGGGCGCTCGACCGCTCCCGCGCGACGTCGGAAGCGGGTGCGGTATGACCTCACCGACCACCGCCGCGACGGGCGCGGGCGTCCGTGACGACGTCGAGGCCGCGCTCCGGGGGCGGTACACGATCAGGTCCAGCGCGGTGGTCGACCTCAACCTGCTGCGTGTGCGCATCTCCAGCAACCTCGCCGCCTTTGCCGGCTACGGGTTCTTCAGCCGCTTCGCGCAGGGCCTGGCGGCCGAGGAGCAGTGCGACTACGAGGTGGTCTGCGTCGACCTGGACGAGGACCCCATCGACCCGGACCTGCTCGACCCCCTGGCGGACCGCGGGTTCCGCGCCGACCGGTTCCGTGGCGGCTTCTACCTCACACACCACTACGGTCCGCCCGCCCACCTCGCAACCCGCGGCAACCGGATCTATGTCTTCGGTCGCCGCCTCGACCGCACGATCTGGCCGTACTTCACCAAGCACCTGCTGACGATCCACGCCGTCGACCACGATCTGGTTCATCTGAAGGCGGCCGCCTTCGTCCAGCCGGGTTTCGGGGCGAGCCTGCTGTTCGGCCGGGGCGGCGGTGGCAAGACCGTCTTCCTGACGCAGGCCTGCGCGGCGGGTGCGGACTTCCTCAGCAACACCCACGTGCTCACACGGGACGACATCGTTTACGGGGTGCCGTCCGCCATGCGCATACGCCGCGACCGGTGCTTCGCGGAAATCATCGACTCCAGACAGCTCGAACAGCACCTCGACGCCAACGAGTTCCGGCTCGATCCCGGGCTGATCTTCGGCCGCGAGCCGGTCGGGCGGGCGACGATCCGCAACCTGTGCATCATCGACTACGCCCTGGACCGGCCCCCCTGCTTTGAGGAGGTGGACGAGGAGCCATTCGAGGCCTTCCTCGACCTGTTCGCCTTCGCCATCGGCACGTACGGCCTCAAGGACGACGTGCTTGCGCACCTCGACTACGATTTTCGCAGGTACGGGGCAGCGTACGCCGACATGAAGAGGCGCATGCGCGAACTCGTCGCCGGCACGCGCCGACTGTACGTCAACGCCGACATGCTGGACCCCGCCGTACGCGACAGAACGCTGGCACGACTGGCGGAGTGAGCGACCAGATGCCCCCTCACACTGCCGCCGACCCGGCCTGCGGCATGAGTTCCCCGGCTACGGCTTGCTGTGCGAAGAGTCCGTGCTGCCGGGAGACTGGGCGTCGGCCGACCTGTCGGGCGCCCATGTGGGTAGCCGATCCGATCGACGGGACGGCCAACTGCGTGCGCGGGCACCTGTACGTCTCCGTCGCGCACGGCGTCGCAGAGGTCGGCGTCGTGCACGCGCGGTTCCTCGGCGAGACGTTCGCCGCGCTGCGCGGCCGGGGCGCGCGGCTGACCCAATGCCAGGATATCCGGCGCTCCGCCTCACTCGGCGTCCGCGGTCCTGCGGGAAGCGGGCAGGGTGTGCAGCCGTCTGGTGCACGGAGCCGGCCCACGTCCCGCCGGACCTGTTCGGCGGAAACTGCTCAGCCGCCGCATCTCGCATCCACGAACAGTTCGTTCGGGTCCTGACCCAACCCTGAGGAGGCCCCAGGATGACACGAGTCGCCGTGCTGGCGTACGAGGGCGTGGACGAGCTGGATCTCGCCGGGGTCTACGGCCCGCTGGCCAAGGCAGCGCGATGCGTTCTGCACGGCGGTGAACTGGAAGTGCTGCTGGCGGGCCCGGCAGCGGACTTCCGCACCTCCGGAGGCCTGCGGATGACGGGTGCCGAGCCGCTCGCCGTCCTGGCCTCCTGCGGCGCGCTCGTCGTGCCCGGCGGGCGGGGGGCCGAACGGGCAGCGGCAGCGCCGGAGCTGACGGAGGCCGTGCGCGGGGCGGCCGGGCGGGGGACGGCGTTATTCTCGGTGTGCTCCGGGGCGCTCGTGGTCGCCGCCGCCGGGGTGAGAGTGGCGCGGTGCGCCATCCACCGGAACAAGAGGGATCTGCTGCGGCCCCTGACGTTCGCGGAAATCAGTCAGGGCATTGTCAGAGAACCGGAGTTGGTGAGTGCCGGCGGCCTGTCGGGACGCGGGGTAAAGGCCGTGGACATCGCGTTCGAGGTGCTGCGACGTTTCACGCCGTGGTGCGTGCGGTGCGTCTCGGAGCGTATGGAGACGGTGCCGCCGCCGGCGACTTGAGTCGCGGTCGGCGCGGACCGCGTCCTACGTCGCCGCCCCACGGCGCACGCCGAGGGCCGGTAGCGGAGCCGTGCCCAGGGCGGCGAGCGCCGTGATGCAGTTGTGCGGCACCACGGAAAGCGCTCCGGAGGTGACAAGTCGTCAGCTACGTTCCTTCCGTGCGCAGGTGCCGTGTCAGAGCTGCTCCGTAGGAGCTGGTGCACTCGATGCCGGCACGTCACACCATGCCGAATGAGCGTGCTCAGGAGACGAGTTGGCGATAGCCCTCAGCAGTCGCGGGGAAGGTACGGCCGTCGAAGGTGGCCCCGGTCGGAGTCAATGCCGGCGGAGAGAAGGTGTTCTCGAGAAAATTCGTCAAAGGTGAGGACGAGATCCTGGACGTGATGCTGGTAGCGTGCGAAATGGCCGACGAGGTGCGGTGGGGGGTGGACATCTGCGGCCGGGTCTCGACGCTGCTGCTCGCACTGTTGATCGCCCATGGTCAGAGCGTGGTGTACGTGCCTGGACGCACGGTCAACCGAATGTCCGGCGCCTACCGCGGCGAAGGGAAGACAGACGCCAAGGACGCCCTGGCCATCGCCGACACCGCACGTATGCGCCAGGACTTCACACCCCTGAGCCTCCCGGACGAGACCGTGGCAAATCTCCAACTGCTCACCGGCCACCGAGCCGACCTGGTCGCCGACCGGGTACGTCTGATCAACCGCCTGCGCGATGTCCTGGTGGGCATCTGCCCTGCTCTGGAGCGGGCCTTCGACTACTCAGCGGCCAAGGGACCGGTCGTCATGCTGACCGAGTACCAGACCCCTGACGCCCTACGACGGACCGGCGCCAAGCGGCTCGAGGACTGGCTGGCCCGGCACGCGGTCCGCAGCGCAGCCAATGTCGCCGCCCGCGCGGTCGAGGCAGCCCAGTCCCAGGTGACAGCTCTGCCGGGCGAGAAGCGAGCCGCCAAACTCGTGTGCGACCTCGCAGACCAGCTCCTCATGCTCGACGAATGGATCAAAGACACCGACCGGGAGATCCGCGAAGCGTTCCGCCTCGACGAGCACGCCGAAATCATCGAATCCCTGCCGGGTATGGGCGCCATCCTCGGGGCCGAGTTCCTCGCCATCGTCGGAGACCTGTTCAGCTACGCAGACGCCGGCCGCCTGGCCGCCCACACCGGACTGGCCCCGGTGTCGCGCGACTCCGGCCGCCGGACAGGCAACCACCACCGGCCCAAGCGCTACCACCGCCGCCTGCGCCACGTCTTCTACATGGCTGCCCAAACCGCCATGATGCGCCCCGGCCCTTCTCGGGACTACTACCTCAAGAAACGTGCCGAAGGACTGATCCACGTCCAGGCACTGCTCGCCCTCGCACGCTGCCGAGTCGACGTTTTATGCGCCATGCTCCGTGACAAGAGGCCCTTCAACTCCACCCCACCGACCCCTCAATCGGCTTGACACCATCATTGAGACTCACTCGACCAGGGCGTGAGGCAGGTCGAGTGCGGCAGGATACGGAACCAACAGGGCTCCTGTGCTGCTGAGCCGAGACGTCGAACACCTCCCTCAACGGCACGGGAGCCCTGTCCGTTGCGCACCCCGACCTCACACCGCCCCGCCACTCGATCAGTGGCCACACTGAAAACGCTCAGTTACTTGCAGCTTCCCGAGCGTTCAACAACGTATTCGCGCAGCAAGTTATTCATGTAGTAACGCCCCGACAGGGCCTGCTGTATCATGTTCTCCTCAAACAGCCCCTCCAGGGTCGCCTCGGCCTCGTGTATGGGCACATTTCGCATTTCCGCGACCTGGTCGGTGTCAAATTCTTGACTGAAACGCAGGCCGATCGACATGAAGAGATTCTGTTGCTCTTGAGGCAATCTCGCGTATGATGTGTGGAAAGCCGCAGCGATTTTTTGGTCCGCAAAACTCAGTTCTGAAATTATAGCGGCAGGGCGAACAAGTCGATCGGCAAAGTGCTCGACGGTCCAGCCAGTGTGATGCTGCAGGCGGCTTGCTGCGATTCTGATAGCCAGTGGCAGATATGCGCATTGTTTCAGAATTTCGCGAACGGCGTTCACTTCTGTAACGCGTGCGGACCCTACTATCCTGGTGAACAGCTCGATTGCGTCCGGGCGCGGTAGCGGATCGATCGGAAGCGGGATGGCGCCGTTAAGGAATAGGAGTCGGCGACTGGTGACTAGAACGACACCTCCTGGAGTCGCCGGTATGAGGGGGCGGACCTGAGTGGCGTCGGACGCGTTATCGAGCACCAACAAGATCTTTTTGCCTCCGACTTGCGCTCGCCACATGGCGGCCTTAGCATCCAGTTCCGCTGGAATCTCGTGCTCAGGTATGCCGGTACTGCCGAGCACGAGCTTTAGCGCTTCACCAGCACTCAAGGGATTGCGCCCAGGTGTATAGCCATACAGATCAACGAACAGACATTTATCGAACTTTTGCTCAGTAAGTAGGTGGGCTGCATGCACCGCCAGTGCGGTCTTTCCCACGCCTGGCATTCCGGTAAGGGCGAAAATGGTCGTGGTTGCGCGCGCCTCGGGCTGGGCCATGTTCAGCAGCTGTTCCATCTCGCTGTGACGCCCTGTGAAATCTGCCGTGTCGTACGGCAGGTTAGATCTGTTGACGACGGCGAGGGATGCTGCGGCCGGCGGTCGCGGATCGGTGAGCGTCGGTTGCGGCGTGCTGACCGATACTCCTGGAGAGAGGAGGCTCGGGTCACCGCGCAATATCCGCTCATGTAGTCGGCGAAGCTCGGTGCCCGGATCCAAGCCGATTTCATCACGTAATACTTTTCGGGCCGTCTCGAAAGAGTAGATCGCATCGGACTGGCGTCCGGCGCGATACAGGGCCAGCATGAACTTGCCCAGAAGTGACTCGCGTAGCGGATATTCCGTCACCACGGAAGTCATCTCGTCGATTGCCAGAGTGTGATCGCCCATTTCCAAGCGCAGGAGGGCCAGGCGCTCGACGGCGGACAGGCGTTTCTCGGTGAGTTCAGCAGCCGCGGCGTTGAAGATCTGTCCTTCCACACCTGAGAGTGCCGGGCCACGCCACAGCTGCAAACCGTCCTGGAGCAGCTTCGCCGCCGTTGTGTAGTCTCCTTTTTCTTGTTCGCGCCTGGCTTCACGTACTTTGTGCGTAAATATTTCGGCATCCAGTTGGTCCGGCTCGATGACGATTCGGTAGCCGATGTTTTCCGTCACGATAAGACCGGGTGGAGCGCCAAGGTCGGTAAGCTCACGGCGGAGTGCGGCAACGGCGTTGTGCAGCTGTCGTGGCGCGGTTGGTGGTGGATCGTCCCACAGTGCATGAATTAGGCGTTCACGACTGACTGCCTGACCGAATTTAATCAAGAGCATTGCGAGGAGCTTGCACTGTCGGCCGTTTCCCAAGTACCTGATCTTTTGCGAGCTAACCGCTTCAACTGGCCCTAGGATTCGAAATTCCATTTACTGTCCTTGCACTGGTGAACTGCGCTTAAATACTGACGGCAAGGCATGTTGCCGGGTAGCAAAAATTGGGCAACAAAACTATGCCCTCGAGGTCAGCCAAATGTGCCCATCTAGCCTCAATGCTGGTGCCTTACACGGGTGCGCCACCAGCTGACGCCGACGCGCAGCAGGCAGCGTCACGGAGAGCACGACCACGGGGACCCGGTAGGCGCCCCTTCGGCACCGACGAATACGTGACGACCGCCCTGCGCTCCGGTGCGGCGGGATTCCTGCTCAAGGGCACCGACCCCGAGCATCCCCCCATCTCGTACGAACGCTGCCCCAAGGCGCCCCCGCGCTGTCGTCAGGGATCACCCGCACGGTGGTGCACGGCTACCTCGACGCCGGTGCACGTGAGCCCTCGGCCGTGCGCTTCGCCGATCGGCTGGGGCGCCAGCGTGCCGTCCTCGTGTCTCATGGCTGAGGGACTGGCCAACAACGACATCGGCGAACGGCTCCAGGATTTCGGCCGGGTCGGTGTCCTTGAGCAGGAACCCGTCAGCACCCGCGGACAGGGCGTTGTAGACGTACTCGTCGAGGTCGAAGGTGGTGAGGGTGATCACCTTCGGAGGATGGGGAAGCGCCCGCAGGTGGGTGATGGCGGTGATGCCGTCCATGCGGGGCATCCGTACGTCGACCAAGGCGACGTCCACGCGCTGCGCTGTGGCCTGTTCGACCGCATGAAGGCCGTAGACAGCCTGAGCGACCACCTCAATGCCGTCGGCCGAGTCCAGGAGGTCGGCCAGGCACAGGCGGACCAGGGCGTCGTCGTCGACGATCATGGCTCGGATCACCTGGGGTCGCCGTTCTGTCCGATACTGGAAGGGTGGGGGACGCGGGCGGCCAGCCGCCATGCGCCCGACCCTGCGGGCCCGGCGTCGAGGTGACAGCCGAGGGCGGTGACGCGTTCCCGCAGACCGATCAGGCCGTATCCCGATCCAACGGTGTCGGGGGGTCGCGCTTCTCGGGAATCGTGCACTGGATTTTGCGTCGCCGCAGATAGGAGCGGTTCGCGCGGGAGCCGTACGCCTAATAGGCGTTGAGGGCTGGTAGTTCGATCAGCTCTGGGCAGGGGCCGGGTGAGATGTCTTGCTGTATGCCGCGCTTTGAGTGCGTCGACAAGAGTGACGCGTGCGCGGCCCCTGCCGCTTGGGACTCGGCCGCCGTAGCGTGCCGTGATTCGAGCCGTTCCCAGGGCCACCTCTTGATCAGCCGGAGCTGTGGAGCTCTTCACGAGAGCGAGGACCCTGGGAACAGCTGGGGCCACGGACGGCGCCTGCTCGGCAAGCTCAGGGTCACAGACGACGCGGCGGGTTTCCAGGACCTGCTGCATCTGCTCGCCGAGCACGGTGACACTCCCGACGATCCGATCCCGATCGCAATCGAGACCTCGCGCGGGCTCATGGTGGCCTGCCTGCGGGCCGCCGGACGCCGAGTCTTCGCGATCAACCCCATGGCCGTGGCACGTTACCGGGACCGGCACACCGTCTCCCGCAAAAAGTCCGACCACCAGGACGCCGTCGTCCTGGCGAACATCCTGCGGACCGATGCACAGCTCCACCGGCCCCTGCCGGGCGACTCTGAGCTGGTCAAGGCGATCGCCGTCCTCGCCAGAGCTCAGCAGGACGCCGTCTGGGATCGGACCCGTGCCCACAACCGCCTGCGCTCGCACCTGCGCGAGTACTACCCGGCGGTCCTCGAAGCGTTCGCCGACAAGCGCGAGAGGCTACTGGCGCGAGAGGCTCGCGCGATTCTGGCGATCGCGCCCACGCAGGCCGAGGCCGCCAAGCTCGCCCGCAGCAAGGTCAAGGCCGCCGTCACGCAAGCCGGCCGCCAGCGCCGGATCGAGGCCGAGACCGACCGCCTCCTCAAAGTGTTGCGACATTCAGCGCGGCTGCATTCCGGTTCCGTTCAGTGAGTTCTCGATCAGCCACGCCCTCCCAGGGCGGACGGATTGACGGTAGCGGCTGTAGCGACGAAGACGGCGACTGCGAGGACGGCGTACGCGAACCAGCGGCGAACAGTGATCGGGTCCAACCTCGTCGACACCCTAGCGGCCACAATGGACACCACCAGTGACGTGCCAGCGAACACCAGTAGCACCCCGTAGTCGATGCTGTTGGCCGCGCTGGCGTGGGCTATGAGGCCGGCCATCGAGTTGATCAGTACTACTACGAGGGAGGTGGCGATTGCCTGCTGCGCTTTCAGACCCAGCAGCAGGGTCAGGGCCGGGACGATCACGAAACCGCCGCCGACGCCGAACAGACCGGTGAGCGCGCCGACGAGCGCACCGGCGATCAATGACCTGGGCAGGCAGGTACGCCAGTTGATCCCGCCTTCCGGGGTGCGGCAGGCATCGACGTGGCTCGCCTCGCCGCGCAGCATCCGGACCCCGACGAGCACCATGAGTACGGCGAAGGCCAGCAGCAGCCAGCGTTGCGGGATCAACCGCCCGAGCGCCGTGCCAGCAAAGGCGGTCGGAATGCCGGCCGCGCCGAAGACCAACGCAACCGACCACCACACCGCGGTGCGCCGCTCGCGAGGCAACAGGCCGCCCACCGAGGAGATCGCGACAACGGCCAGCGCGGTGGGGACCGCAGTCTGCAAGGGCTGCCCGACGCCGTAAACCAGGGCCGGCACGGCGAGGATCGAGCCACCCGCGCCGAGCAGCCCCAGTACCAGTCCGATCGCGGCACCGAACGTAGCTGCCAAGAACAACGAAACCTCTTATCCCGACGGTTGAGCTATCTCACTACGTCTGTCGTCGCCGTACACGTGCTCGCGGGGGCAGCCCGCGGTCGTGGTCGTTTTGCTGGTGGGTGTTTGGAGAAGGGTCCGGCCACCGTGGTGAATCAGCGCGGCGAATCCCGGCCCGGGACCGACGAACCCGGCAATCCACTCGAGCGATTTGCCGGGGTGTCGGTGAGCACGAGCGGACCGATGACCGCCCGCATCAGGTTCAGCCGGTCATGGGCACGCCGGCTGCTGCGGCGACACTGAACTGGTCGTCGATGAGCACGACCGCCCGGTCAGCAGCTTCTAGCAGCGACGCGGCTGCGGTCGCGCCGTAGCCGCTGCCGCAGTGC
Organism: Streptomyces sp. GbtcB6; assembly: GCF_019091475.1. Lineage (NCBI taxonomy): Bacteria > Bacillati > Actinomycetota > Actinomycetes > Kitasatosporales > Streptomycetaceae > Streptomyces > Streptomyces sp. GbtcB6. Next base: position 42,093 of record NZ_JAGXJL010000066.1, read on the forward strand.
ACCCACACCGAGCCTGCTGGGAGCTCCCCGATCCGGTCTTTGAGCTGGTAGAGCGGGATGTGCATCGCACCCTCGACGTGGGAGGCGGCGAACTCGTTGTTGTTGCGCACGTCGAGCACCACCTCCGGCGCCGATAGCCCGTCGATTTCACCGGTCATCGCCGCAGCCAAATCCGCGAACGTGGCTGTCGGAGTGTTGCGCAGCTGGCTGGGCTCGGCCGCCAGTTCCTCCGGAGTGCCCACCGCCGCACCGGCGAACTTATCAATGCCGATACGCGCGAGTTCGCGCTGCGCTCGGATGACCTGCTCCCGGGACTCTCCCAGCAGCGTGATCGACGCACCCCAGTCGATCATCCACCCGAGCCATGTCGCCATCGGTCCATCCAGCCCGAGGCGGACCGTGCCCGCCAAGTGCGAGACCACATATGCCTTCCGGGAACGCAGGTCGACCACCCACTCCCCGCCCGCCAGGCGGCGGCGCAGCTCCTCCGGCTCGGCACGGACGGGCCCGCGCAGGTCCATTGGCCCGGGCCCTGCGGTGTTCTGCACGCCCATGTGCGCGTAGTAGGCCGGATAGGCATCCAGACCCGCCAACGTCTGCTCGACGAAGTCGTGTTCGGCCAGCGTCAACGCGGGGTTGCTCTGCTTCTGCTCGCCCAGGGTCGCCGAGTCACCGGACGCCTGGGTAGCCGAGCAGAAGCTACCGAAACCGTGCGTCGGCCAGATCTGCACCCCGTCGGGCAGGGAGGCCGCCAGTTTGTGCGCGGAGGCATGCTGGTGGCGCGCCGCCGCCTGGACGGCGTGCAGTTCCGCGCGGCGCCGCTTGTCGTACTCGCGCAGCGCGACCCGCGGATCCG
>NZ_JAGXJL010000067.1:0-42725 GCF_019091475.1 Streptomyces sp. GbtcB6
ATGCGGAGCCCTTGTGGGAAGTACTCGGAGTCCTTCTGCTTAAACTCGTTCTCGGACATGCCCCAGTGCACCCACTGGGTGCCGTTGCCTGGTTGCCAGACGCCGGCGAAACGGCCTTCTTCGATTATGAGTGAGGTGATGCGGAGCCCTTGTGGGAAGTACTCGGAGTCCTTCTGCTTAAACTCGTTCTCGGACATGCCCCAGTGCACCCACTGAGGCGTCAGGCGGCCCCATGTCTGGGGTCCGACGATGCCATCGACCGCTATGTCGACGCGTTGCTGGAATTCGCGTACTCGGCCATCGGTGACGGGGCCGAATCGGCCGTCGACCACGAGCTGCAGGTCCGGAAGATGATCGTTGAGCAGCCGCTGGAGCTTTCGTACGGCCGGCCCGTGAGAGCCCTGTTGCAGGGTAGGAGTGCCCGCAGCGGCTTCCTCCGACTGCTCGCCGCCGGAGAGCATCCACCAGGTCTGCGGGCCCACCACGCCGTCGACGGTGATTTCGACACGCCGCTGGTACTCCTGCACCCGGGCATCCGTCGCAGGTCCGAAATCCCCGTCCACGGCCAGAGACGGCAGATCGGGGACGTGGTCGTTCAGCAGATGCTGCAGCTTCCGCACCGCTTCACCCTGAGACCCCTGAGAAAGTGTGGGAGTGCCGAAGTGCACCCACTGGGTGCCGTTGCCTGGTTGCCAGACGGCGGCGAAACGGCCTTCTTCGATTATGAGTGAGGTGATGCGGAGCCCTTGTGGGAAGTACTCGGAGTCCTTCTGCTTAAACTCGTTCTCGGACATGCCCCAGTGCACCCACTGGGTGCCGTTGCCTGGTTGCCAGACGGCGGCGAAACGGCCTTCTTCGATTATGAGTGAGGTGATGCGGAGCCCTTGTGGGAAGTACTCGGAGTCCTTCTGCTTAAACTCGTTCTCGGACATATCCCAGTGCACCCACTGAGTGCCGTCACCCAGTCGCCAGACCGCCGCGAAGTCGTTGCTTGTCATGATTCCTCCACTGCGACTTGCATTACCAGGTATTCCTGACGTCAGCCGTTCGGTGGCCTGAGCCTGACTGAGTCCGTTACTGCGTCAGGCGGCCCCATGTCTTGGGTCCGACGATGCCATCGACCGCTATGTCGACGCGTTGCTGGAATTCGCGTACTCGGCCATCGGTGACGGGGCCGAATCGGCCGTCGACCACGAGCTGCAGGTCCGGAAGGTGATCGTTGAGCAGCCGCTGGAGCTTTCGTACGGCCGGCCCGTGAGAGCCCTGTTGCAGGGTAGGAGTGCCCGCAGCGGCTTCCTCCGACTGCTCGCCGCCGGAGAGCATCCCCCAGGTCTGCGGGCCCACCACGCCGTCGACGGTGATTTCGACACGCCGCTGGTACTCCTGCACCCGGGCATCCGTCGCAGGCCCGAAATCCCCGTCCACGGCCAGAGACGGCAGATCGGGGACGTGCTCGTTCAGCAGATGCTGCAGCTTCCGCACCGCTTCACCCTGAGACCCCTGAGAAAGTGTGGGAGTGCCGACATCGTCTGGTATGACCGGCGTGCCGCCCACATCGGGCTCACTGGCAAGCGTTCCGGCTGCTCGATATATCGACGCCAGATATTCCTGCCCTGCTTCGGCGAGGCTTTCAAGCAAGGGGGTGTCTTCTTCTTGCTCGAGCGCTTGATTTCCCATAAACGGAGTTGCAGTAGCCCGAGGGGCAAGAGACTCGAAGTGAAAAGATTCAAGCGCGATGACACCTGGGCCGTGCGGATCGAACCGTCCATCAACGATTCCCGTCACGTTCTGCTGGAAAAGCGTGATCGCGCCGGTGGTCTTGGAGCCTACCAGGCCGTCAACCTCGAGGAGGGGGGATATTTCATTCTGCCCCCTCCAGTCGTTCAGCATGAGCTGCACGTACGCAACATCCGAATTCGAGTTGCTTCCCCCGCTTCCGACGGACTGCTGAAGCGGGGACTCGGCCGTCGAAGCGAAGAGGCTGGCGAAAGCAGGGACGAGCACAGGCCCGGTTGTCAGAATCAGGTAAACCAAGGCTGCCACAACGGCCTTGATGAGTAGCTTTTCCAGCAACTCTCCCAGAGCTCTGTCCAGGCAGATCTTGTACACCACAACGCCGTTGCGCGGCATATCGGTCACGAAGCGCACCTTGACGGGAACCCCGAACCATGTCCCATTCCAGACCGGCACGTCTACGGCGCCGCTGAAGTGCGTTCCCCTGCTGTAGACAAGCCCATTCGGGGCGCATACCTCACCCTCGAACCACTGAACTTTTTTGATCGCCTTGTTGAGGCCGTCGATAGTGTCGGGCTTGATCTCGTAGAATTCTCGGCGCCCTGGCTCGGTAGTGATGATGTCGGGCACCGGAAAATGCGGGTCGCCCGGTTGTTTTTTGGCCAGGCATTGGGCGCGAACATCCTTCGTGAGGAACGGGTTGTGCATCTGAAGGTATGCCAGGAGGTGATCGCACCGATGGAACCCCATGCCCACATCGAAGAAGTCGGTCTGAAGAGTCCCCGGTTTGAGGAATTCTTGGCAGCCACCCTTTTCTTTGCAGTAGTGCTTCTTGATGATGCGTTCTGCCACGTCTCCAAACAGTGAGATCATCCTGCGCTCTACCGTGTCGGGCGAGCCCTCGTATGCTTCGCTGGGCGCACGGCAAATGCTCATGATAATCCCCTTCGGGTAACCCGTCCGGCGCGTGGTGCTTCTGACTGGGTCTCACGTCGCTGCCTGGCCGACCTTCACGGCGGCCTTGGCTACCTGTTCCGGCTTGTCCCGCGAGATGCCGAGACGTTCGAGCATCGACCGGTCCACTGCCGTCTTCCCGGCCGGCGGAAGGTAGAGGGTGGAGATACCTGTCACCGGTGCGTCGGGCAACTTCGCCAGCGGGACGTGCGTCATGACCGGGTCGCACACGGGAATCTGGGCCGCCTCGTACACGACCACGTCGTGATCCGCGGAGTACTCCTCCTGGAGAACGTCGACCAGAACTTCGAGGCCTGACCTGCTGTAAGGCCGATCTGTTCGGTAGCCCATCTCGCCGATGACGGCGATCTGCCAGAGAATCAGCGGGACGTTGGGGTCGTAGCACCGATGGTGGACGAGGAAATCCATCCTCTGCGACGCTCCGGCGGCGAACTCCCTAATTCCACAGTAATAGCAGCGTGTCGCAGCGCAACTCGACCACGTCGGGCGTGACTCGACGCCGGTATCGTCAAGAACTGGACGGACTGGAGGGCGCGGCAGGCGTGATGCGTGCTCAGCCCGTGAGACCGATCTCGCGTAGGGCGTCGGCCGGGCGGTTTCGGTTCTCCCGAAAGAGCGAAACGGACATCAGGCCACGTACCGCCCTCTCAGAACCCACCTGCAAATGGAGTCAACCGCCACCTACGAAGCCACACATCCGTACGGCACCGAATCTCTTCGGTGCTGGCCGTCTGGAGTGTGCTGGGGTAGTTGGCTATCCGTGCGCTATCCGGACATTCGGACGCTCCGGCTTGGTTACGGAACTTGGAGGTTTCGGCAGACGTCGACCTGCTCATGACCTTGGTCAGTCTTGCCTTGCAGGCTCAGCAGACATGGCCGATTCCCGGCGATGGCCCACGAGCGCGGTGCAATGATCAACACAGCGGGACACTCCCACGTGAAAATCTCAGCGGAAGCTGAGCAGCACCCATTTCCGGCAGGTGGCACCGTGACGGACAGGGCGCGCGAAGAAGACGCCATTCACGGAATCGTGGAGCGCCTGACGAATGCCTTCAGCGCGACCCACAGCCCTGCCGAGGTCGAAGACGCTGTAACCAAAGCTTACGCGTCGTTCACGGACCGGCCTGTACGCGAGTTCGTCCCCGTACTGGTTGAGCGCAAGACGCGGAGCATCCTGAGTAATCATTCAGCCGACGAAGCGTAGCCAGAAAGCTGGTCCGCCAACCTCCAGACTCCATCGGCAAAATGTCGCCCAGGGGAACGAACGCTCTGGTCCGTCGTCCCTTCTGCGTGAGCGATGCGTGAGCGGACGGTGTGGCAGAAGCTGTTCTGACGTGGACCGCGCCCCATGGCGAACCTGTCCTGACCTGGTCGTTCCGGACACCGAGTCAGCGTCCGGAACCACCCAGCAAGATCCAGCCAGGACTTGAACGCCATGGGATGGACCCACTGTTCGCTCGGGCGGGGTTAGGAGCCTTCAGCGCCCGCTCCTTGACCTCCGGGGCAGACCGACGAACCGGTCCTCGAAGGCGTGCCGGGCCTGGGTGATCCGGAGCTGGATGTCGCGGAAGACCTCGTCTTCCTGATCGTTCACGGCGTCCCGGACAGCGTTCGTCCACCGTTCCCAGAACGCGCCCAGCAGCCTGCCGGAGGCGGCCCGACGGTGGGTGGCCGTGCGCAACCAGGTCAGCGGGCTCGACATCATCGCTGCCGTCATCCGCCGGGACGGTTACACAACGACGCTTGCTTCGTCGGCGCCGCCTGAGCGAACTTCGCCTACGACCACGATCTCGACGCCCCCAAGATGAGCGGCGGCATCTACCAGTGATCTCCGGCCGGCCCAAATCGCGGATTCTGCAGATCCTCTCTCCCTGACGGCCCGATCACCCGGGCCGCTGTTCACCACTCCCCTTCGAGGTAGACGCCGTGATCGCCCATCTGCAGCGCGCCAGCAACACCGTCGGCCTGCTCTCATACCTGTACGGGCCGGGCGAACGCGGCAACCACGCCAGTCCCCGGCTGATCGCGGGCGACGGCCACGGAGCGCCGATCGAACTGCTCGCCGAGTCTGGCTCGCTGCCTTACCTGGCCCATGCCCTCGACGCCCCCGTCGAGCGTCTCGGGGCCCGTGCACCCGAACAGCCGACCTGGGTCTGCTCGGTCCGCTCCGACCCTCGTCGGCCGGACCTCACCGACTCTCAGTGGGCCACCGTCGCCCGCCGCCTGGTGGCCGCCACCGGGATCGCCCCGGGCGGCGATCCGGACGCCTGCCGATGGATCGCCCTGCGCAACCAGCCCCGGCAGGTGCACGTAGTGGCCACCCTCGCCCGTGAGGACGGCAGCCTCCACAACGCCTACCGCGACGCCTTCCATCTGCAGACCGAGTGCCACCGCATCGCCGGCGAACTGGGCCACCTGCCCACCGCCCCTCACCCGATACCCCGCGCCCAGGAGACCCACGTGCCTGCCCCCTCCATCACCATCACCGCCGAGCCCAGTGGCAGCGTCTCGGCGAAGGGTGCAAGCGACGACCTTTCCGCCACGCTCCTCAGGCACGCCGGCTTCCAGCAGATCGAGGACTGGTATGGCCGACGCCATCGCCTTCCCACCACCACGCAGGCCGCTGAGCGTGCTGCCGTCGCCACTCATGCCGCCGAGATGCTCCGCGCAGCCCGCTACGACGTCGACCTCGATCCCTTCCTCGACACTGCCCGGATGGCCACCCCGGCGAACCCGCTCGGGCCCTACACCGCCGGAGCGGAACTCCTGCGGCTCACCGACCAGATCAGGGCTGCCGAGAGCGGTGCAGACCTTCGGCAGGCAGTCGACCACCTCCTTCACCCCGAACACGGCGCACTGGAGCGAGTCCGAGAAGCGCTGGAGGCAGCAGGCGAGCAGGTCACCGACCTCGATGACGAGGCGTACCAGCTCGCCGACCGGTTCGGCTTCGCTGCCGAGTTCGTTGGCTCGGCGCAGTCGGAACTCGTTGGTGCGGACGGCGAGTTGCGTCGTGTCGGCGACTCGCCGCAGCCCCAGATCGAGACACGGGCTCACTCTCCGAAGCTCCCCGACCCTCGAAGTGCCGCTCTCGCCACGTCGCCTGCAGCGGCTAAGGCCAAGGTCTCTTCGGCCCTCGGTGCCGGGGCGGCGGACGCCGGCGCGGCCGCACGTCCGTCGCAGGTCCCTGGCCCTCGGACGCGGTGACCCGGATGATCTCTTCGCACCCTCCGACCGCCAGCCTGCCGCGCACCTACCTCGTGCGGGCCGCCGGCGCTGGTCGTCCTGCCTGGTGCGGTGCTGTTCGTCCGGCCCAGCGCCGGAACGACGATGCCGTGCCGCTGCCCTGCTACGCAACGAGACCGACGCCCGGACCCAAGTCCGTCCATCCGAGTGGGGCCCGTCGGCTGCGTGCCCGACCCAGCCGGGAAGTCCAACCCAACGGCCGAGGAGCAACCGTGCCCGAGTTCTACCCGAGCGTCGGCGAGGCGGTCAGCGCCGCGATGCGGTGCAACATCCGGCTCGCCCATGGCAGTGAGACGTCGGGCTCCGACAGGCCGCTGCAGGTCCGCTATCTGCCCCGTCCTTCCGCTGCCCCGTACTCCGTCCCCGGGATGATCGCGCGGCTCACCGAGACCGCAACGCCCAACGCGGTTGCCGCAATCATCGAGGAGGTCAACGGTGCACTCGTCGGGGCTCTGCCGCAGCTGACCGAACTCGTCGCTGCTGCCGCCGACTGGACCCGTGTCCGCCTGGCGTTCGACGACCCCCACCTTCGAGACCTGGACGCCGCTGGCCGCCGCCCACGGCATGCTCCAGGACGTCCAGGAGCAGTTGAAGCTCGCCGAGGACGGGATCGCCGCGTGCCCTGCCGAACTCACCAATCCCAGGCACCACAAGATAGTCAACGTCCTGCGGACCAGGGAGCTGCTCACCGACGTTTTCGGTACCGGCGCGGTCGCCTCAGCCTCGACACCCGCCGACGGCGAACCGGCAGCGCGTTGCCCGTACCTCCTCGCCGACTGCCGCCGCCCAACACGCGAGGTCCCCGACCAGTTCCGCAGACGCGTCGGCGAGCGCTCCGCCGACCCGAGCCCCCCCCACACCCGATAGCCCCGACCGTCCGCTTTCTTCGCGAACAGGAGCTGCTTCGATGACCAGCAGAAGAGCGCCGCGCGCCCCGCCCCATCACCCGCCTGCGCTCACTCCCAGGACCCACCGTGCCCGCACCGCGTACCAGCGCGCCCTCGACCACCACCGGGTCGGACGCGCTCCTCTACCTCCTCTTCGGCATACTCGGAATCACGCTCGCCTTCGGTTCGCTGGCGTGGCTGACCGGAAATCTCAGCAACTCCCTCTTCGGCAGCGGCTCTTGGGCTCCGTTCAGGGCTACCGACGCGCTGCTTCACCCCGATGTGCTGTGGCCGCACCTGGGCTCCACGGCCCTGCTGGTCGGCGCTCGGATCTTCCCCGGGCTGCTGTCCGTCTGCCTCACCATCCTCGGCCTGGCGCTGTGGATGCGGCTGCGCGGCGGCGCGAAGAACGGCCTCGCCCGCAAGGCCGACCTCGCCCCGCTGCTGGACAAGGAGATCACCGCCAAGGCCAGGAGCCTGCGGCCGTCCCTGAGCGGCCGGGAGTGTAAAAGAGGTCGCTCCTGCTGACCGCGGCATCCTGCTCGGCACCCTCTCCCCGGGCCGCGCCGCCGTCCGCTCCTCCTGGGAGGACGTGATCGTCGCGATCATGGCCCCGCGCTCCGGCAAGACCAGCGGACTGGCGATCCCCGCGATCCTCGCGGCCCCCGGCCCGGTCCTGCTGACCTCGAACAAAGCGGCCAACGACGCCTTCACCGCCACCGTGGACGCCCGCGCCAAGGTCGGCACGATCTGGACCCTGGACCCCCAGCAGATCGCCCACCACCCCCGCGAGATGTGGTGGGACATCCTGGCCGACGCCCGCGACCTGGCCGGGGCGAAACGTCTTGCAGGACACTTCGTCGCCGCCAGCGTGGACGAGTCGAACGGCTCCGACTTCTGGTCCACCGCCGCGAGCAACACGCTCGGCGCACTGTTCCTCGCTGCCGCCAGCCACCAACGTCCGATCACCGACGTCCTGGCCTGGCTCGCCTCCCCTGCCGACCGCACTCCCGTCGACCTGCTCACCGACGCCGGCCACGACGCGGTCGCCGCCCAGCTCCAGGGCACCGTCTCCGGCGCCACGGAGACGCGGGACGGCATCTATGAGACCGCGCGGCAGTATGCGAGCTGCCTGCTCGATCCGGACGTCGCGGCCTGGGTCACGCCCAGCAAGGATCTCCCCGAGTTCAAGCCCTTCGCCTTCGCCACGTCCCGCGACACCTTGTACCTGCTGAGCAAGGACGGTGGCGGCAGCGCGAGCGCGATCATCGCCGCTGCGGCCGATGCCGTGATGCGGGCGGCCGTGGTCGTCGCCGAGCGCTCGGGCGGGCGGCTCGACCCGCCTGCCCTGTGCGTCCTCGACGAGGCCGCGAACGTGTGCAAGATTTCGGATCTCCCCGACTTGTACAGCCACTTGGGCAGCCGGGGTGTCATCCCGATGACGATCCTGCAGTCCTATCGGCAGGGCCAGCGGTGCTGGGGCGAGGCCGGAATGGACGCCCTCTGGTCCGCCGCCACCGTCAAGATCATCGGAAGCGGCATCGACGACGCCGACTTCGCCGACCGCCTCAGCAGGCAGGTCGGTGACCACGACGTCCAGACCACCTCGGTGTCGACCAGCGAGGGCGGCAAGTCCACCTCGGTCAGCATGCGCACCGAGCGGATCCTGCCGCCCGATGCGATCCGTGCCCTCCCCAAGGGCAAGGCGTTGCTGCTGGCCACCGGCATCCGGGTGGCCTTGCTCGACCTCCGGCCCTGGTACAAGGAGCCCTCCGCCAAGGTGGTCGGCCCGGCCTCGGCCCGCGCGACGGAGGCCATCACGGAGCGGGCCCTCGCGAAGAACCTCGGCCGCGACGACTTCGGGCTGTCGGCATGAGCGCGCCCGCGCCGCTCCCCGGGCGACTCGGGCGCTCGCCGGCCGTTCTGCGCGGCGGCCAGTGGTGGCTGGTCAGCGAGGCCGGCTCAATACCCGCCACCGATCCCCCGTTCACCAGTGCTCTGGACGGCTTCGCCCAAGCTGTGGCCGCTGCCGACCGGGCGGTCGCCGACCTCCATGCCCAGCAGAGCGAGCCTCCCACTTCCGACGCGGGAGGTAAGCGATGAACCCGCTTCTGGGCGCCGAGCAGGCGGTACTCGGCTCCGTGCTGCTCGACCCGGGCCAGCTCTCGCATCTTGACTGGCTCGCGCCGGATCACTTCTACCGGCCGGTCCACCATGCGCTGTTCGCCGCGCTGCGCAAGCTCCGAAACGACGGCCACCCCGCGTTGGCAGCCGAGAAATCCGTACCTCTGTCGTGGGTGACCGACGCGGTCGATGAGGCCAGCCTTCACGTACGGGGGCTGACCGCGGCGTACGCCCACACTCTGATCTCGGCCTGCCCGCGTGCCGCACACGCTCCGGTATACGGCCGCATGGTGCTGGAGGGGGCGATCCATCGCAGCGTCACGGCGCACGCGATCCGTCTTCACCAAGCGGCTCGCGCCGACGCCCTGCAGGGCGAAGTCGAGGGAGCCCTGCACTACGCGGACGTTCTGACCGGAGTGCTCAGCGATCTCGCACAACGATGGGGAACCGAACCGCGCCCGGTCGCGCCCACTACTCCGCCGGCCACAGCCCTGGCTCCGCCGGTCCGGGCCGACCGGGTCGCCGAGGACGAGCGGTTCCTTCTGGCCGTCCTGGCTGAACGGCCGAGGGCCATGGACGAGGTGGTGGGCTGGCTGCGGCCGGGCGACTTCGCCGACCCGGCCCACGGGCAGCTCTACCGCTGCCTCGGCTCGCTGCACCACCGGGGCGAGCCCATCGACCGGATCACCCTGCTCTGGGAGGCCCAGCGGCGCGGCCTCCTGACCGACGGCACGTTGTCCAGCGACCAGATCACTGCCATCTGCGACTCCGTGGGTCTGGATAGCGCCGAATGGCTCGGCGAGCTGGTCATACGCTCCTCGGTCACCCGCACGGCGGCCACCTCTGCGCGTGCCGTCCGAGCCCTGGCGGAAAACGAGGCGCTGGCCCCCGGGCGGCTCATCAATCACGCCCTGCACGCACTCGGTCCCCTCGACGAAGTACGCACCCGCTGGCAGATGGCGACCGGCCGCCCCGCACCAACGCCGACGGCCCCCACTCCTTCGCCGAACGGCCCACTGCCCGCGCAGGTGCACGCCGCCCTCGCCCGCAGCACCCCGCGCCCAGCCTCGCCGCTCTCGGCCCGGCCCGGCTCTGCGCCTGCCCCAGCCGCCGCGCGACCGGCCGCCCGCAGCCACAGCTGAAGCCTCCGCTCTCAGCCTGCCGCTCGCCCTCTCCATTGGATTTCACCATGAACAGCACCCCTGTCTCCAATGCTCTGGCCCTGCGTGCCACAGCCTCAGCCTTCGATGCCCAGCGCGGCAAGCTGCCGGTCCCCGGAGACCCTCACCGCTCGCCCGACAGCGTCGCCGTCGCCAGGCAGATCTCCGAACTCGGCGAGCTGATAACCGGCTTGGGCGACGAGGTCCTCTTCCGTGCAGCCGACCAGGACCGGGAGGTCCACACTGCCCGGGTCGTCACCAGCTTTTCCGCGGCTGTGGGACCTGTCGGCGAGGCGGCATCCGCGCTCGGGGCAGTGGCCCACCAGCTCTTCTTCCTGGAGCAGACCGAGCACCTGCGCGACGCCCGGGATGCCCGGGAAGCCGCAACGCGGGTGATAGACGACGCGCTCGGTATGGCGGACACGGCCCTACGCGAAGCCGCCGACTCCCTTCACGCAGCGTCTGCGGCCCTTTCGCCTCCGTCCTTGCGGTTCCACGCCGCCCGCAGCCGGTCCACGACCGCAGCTCCCGTTGCGGCGCCACCTCCCGCCGGCGCCCCGGCAGCAGCTGCCCCGGACCGGATAGCGCGGAGCCGGTGACATGCAGACCACCATCGCGCGCCCTCCGCTGATCGGCTCGCTCTGCTCGGGGTACGGCGGACTGGACCTCGGGGTGCTGTCCGCCCTCGGCGGCACGCTGGCCTGGCACGCCGAGGTGAATCCGGACGCCTCGCGCATCCTGGCTCGGCACTGGCCCAGGGTGCCCAATCTGGGCGACATCACGACCGTCAACTGGTCCACCGTTCCCCGGGTGTGCGTCCTGACGGCGGGCTTCCCCTGTCAAAGACGTCTCGGTCGCCGGCCGGCGGGCCGGACTCAACTCCCAGACCCGCTCCGGGCTGTGGCTGCACGTCGCCCGTGCAGTCGAGGCCCTCCGACCCTGTTTGGTGGTGATCGAGAATGTGCGCGGCCTCCTCACCTCACCCGCCGGTTCCCCTGGCGACGTGGAATTCTGCCCGTGGTGTCTGGGAGACACCCCAGGTCAGCCTCCTCTGCGGGCACTCGGTGCCGTACTCGGATCCCTGGCCGACCTCCGGTACGACGCAAGGTGGCTCGTGCTTCGCGCTTCCGACATCGGAGCCCCGCACCGTCGCGAGCGCACCTTCCTCACCGCCTGGCCCACCGACCACCCTGCTCAAGACCCCGACCAGCAACATCGGCAAGAACGGCGGCTCCCAACACCCCGAGAAGAGGAAGAGCGGGGGCCACGGCCCAAACCTGGCCGACGAGGTGGAGTGGCTCCTGCTGCCGACCCCGAAGGCGTCGGACGGGACCAAGGGCTCGCCCAACAAGCGCCACGGCAAGGGGGACATGGCCCTGCCGAGTGCGGCGGCGTCACTGCTGCCCACACCGCGGACCGGCGACACCGGAACCCCGGGCCGCCGGCCGGGCAAGGGATGGCGCCCTCCCTCGTCGGCGGTAATCCTGCCGTTCTGGACGGAATCGGCTCCGGGAACCGGGGAGCAGACCAGCGATGGGGTGCATACGCCGCCGCCATCACCCGATGGGAGACGCTCACGCGTCCCGCGCCGCCGCCCACCGACGCGGCCGGACGGCTCCGTGCCGACTTCGTGGAGTGGATGCAGGGCCTGGAGCCCGGCTGGGTCACCGCCACTCCAGGGCTCGGCCGACCGGCCCAGCTCACGGCGCTCGGCAACGGCGTTGTGCCTCAACAAGCCGCCCGCGCAGTGCAGTTGCTGGCCCCTCCCTTCCCCCTTTGCCCTCGCTGCACGGCGGCGTAGCGCCTCACTACCGGGATTTCCCGGCCGGACCAAATCGCGGATTCTCCGGACCCTCTTCCCCATGTCGCCGTCCCACAGATGGAGCACGCCCCCATGTCCGACACCAGCAAGACCACCCCCGACCCCGGCCCCGAGCCGTTCCGCGTCCCCGACGGGGATCTCGACGACCTCGCCAGCGCCCTCGCCAAAACCATGGCCGAGGTCAGGCAGCACGGCGTCATCCTCGACCGCCTGGGCTCCGAGCCCGCTCCCGCGTCCGCTGCACCCCAGCCGACTGACGGCATTCCGGCCGTAGAAGCGGCCGACTCCGAACAGGGGGAAGGCCCCACCTCGGTGTTCATCCTTGCCTTGGGAGGCGAGGCGTACGCCGTCGAACTCGCCGCGCTCAGCGACTGGGTGAACTACCTCTTCCTGCCGGTGTACGGACGGGAGATCAGCACAGCTCGCCCCTGGTGTGCACAGTGGCACGAACACCCCGAGGCCGTGGCCCGGCTGCACGCCCTCTGGCTCGCGTGGCAGCAACTCACCGATGCCGAGGCCGGCCTGTCCGGTCCTTCGACGTGGCACCGCGACCACCTGGACCAGGCACTGGTTCATCTCCGTGCACCCGACGGCCCCTTCGCCGCGTGCACGACCAGCCCGGCCCGGCCCAACCACCGCGTGCTGGCAACCCCCGCACCCAAGCGGTTCGGGCTGGCGGCATGAGCAACGAACTCGACTTCCACCTCGCCGATTTGGAACCCGCAGACGCGGACTCCGAAGACGCGGAGCAGCGGTTGTGGTCCGGCGACCTGACGGTCCTGGCCGAACACCACACCACCCCCTACGGCTCCCACAGCTATGTCATCGCCCACGACAGGTCGGTCACCTGGGGCGTCCCCGGCGCACCGCAGATAGTCGCGATCAAGGTCGCGCGGGATCTCAGCCTGAACACGTTCACCTTCGAGTCGACCTACCACGCCACCTTGTCCTTCGCCCAGAACTGGCTGATCGAGCACGGCTGCCCGCCCGATCGGGTCGCCCAGGTCCGCTGGGACTTCATGAAGCCCACCGACGACCTCACTCTCTGGCTGGACCAGCAGATCCGGGAGTCGGGGGCCCGGTACGAGGTCATAGACAGCTGGACCTCGGACTCCGACCCGTGTGAGACGTGGACGTTGACCCGCGACTCCAGCGCCTCACAAGCACCGATTCGTGTCTTCCTCGAAGAGGGGAACCACGAGGCCCGCACCTGCACGATCCGCGAGGGCGCGTTCGACGACGAGGCCGCCGCTCGGAACTGGCTGGACGACCGCAGCAGTCCGCTGCCGCAGCCGCCTGGTTACCGCGGTGAGGCTGCCTCCCGGCTGGCACGCGCTGCCCTCTACCGGTCGGCCAGCACCTCCGCGACCCCGAAGGCCGGCCCCGATACCCGCCACGCGCCGTCGGCGGGCACGGCCCAGCGACCGAACCGGGGGAAGTGGCTGTGAGCCGCGCCCGCTTCGCCTTCGCTGCGCACCCGGATGCCATCGCGGACCTGCGGGCACTTCCGGACGAGATTCGCGACTTGGCACTGCTTGAGCTACAGAATCTCGTGCACGGAAGTGACGACTGCCTGCCGCTGAAGGGCCGCCTCGCAGGCTTCCACAAGGTCTACGTCGACCCGTCCGTCTCCTACCGGCTGATCGTCCAGTTCCGCCCGGCTCCACCGACTTCGCACCACAAGCGCGAGATCTACCTCCTCGCCGCCGGCAGCCGGAAGGACTACGCGGTTTACCGCTCGGCACACCTGCGCACCAGCCCTCAGCAGGACGGCGGGACAGCCTCCGCCGCCGAGGCGCGCGTGCAGGCCGCTCGATCCCGCTCTCCCCGCGCATTCGATCAGCCGACAGCCGTTCCGGCAACTCCTCCAGCAGCAGCCCAGCCCACTGCCGCCGCTTCCCGAAAGGCTCCCCAGCGATGACCGCCAACCGTGCCACTCTGGCCCGTGCCGAACTGGCGGTCCTCCTCACCAATGCCGCGCAGAACGTCTCCGGGATCCTCACCGCCGAGTACCCGACAGCCGCTAGCCGCTCCTACCTGCACCCCGTGCTGGGTGCGCTGGCCGCCGGCCCCAGGGTGGTCTGCGAATTGAACGACCGGCTCGAAGAGTTCGTGGCCGCCGAGCCGCTCCCCACGACGCCAGCAAGTCTGTTCACCCTGGCCTCCTACGCCTCCGCGCTGGGATGGCTCACCGAGTCCCTCGCCGAGCTGACCACCTCAGTCGACCAGATCTGCACACGCGTGGGCATCCCCACCGAGCCGCCGGACCCCGCATGCGCCGTCACCGCCAGCGTGGAGCAGGACAGCGAGTTCGACTTCGCCTTCAGCGCGCTGGAGTTGGCGGCGATTCGCACCGCTGCAGAGGCCGCCGGTCTCCCACCGGGCGACTACGTCGAGGTGCTCTCCGAGTCCCTGCTCGCAGCCTCCCGGATCACCGACGCCTGCATGGAGATCTCCAGCGGCCTCCTCGAAGACGCCGCGTACGTCCTCGGCGAGGCGACCGACCACGTCTGGATCGGCCACGGCCCCGACAGCCTGCCCACTCTGGTCCGTTCGCTACTCGCCCGGATGGAGGCCGCCGAGAGCGCCTCCCACTGACCACTGGGTCTCACCGCACAGCTGAAAACCCCTTATCCCCTAACGGAGTTCATCCCGTGCCCGTGTCCATCCTCGTACAGCCCTCCGCATCCTCGATCGGCTCGGTCGACGCCCACCGTGTCGAGGACGCGCTTTCCCTGATAGCACCGAAGTGGACCACCTGGTCGGCGCAGACCCTGGCACAGCAGGGCCACCCCATGCGTGTGCGTGACGTCGCCGCCAGGCTCTCGTTCATCAGCGAGCATCTCGTCGGCAAGCGACTGGCCCAGATGCACGCTGACGGGCTGGTCACCCGAGCCGACGACCGCCGCGGGGCCCCGTACCAGCTCAGTGCCCTGGGCGATTCACTCTCCCGGGTGCACCGTGCCCTGTCGGACTGGTCCCAGACCAACCTGTCGCTCGGCGCGATAGCCGGTGCCGAACGAGTCGAGGACGCCGTGCGGCGTCTGCACCTTCGGCATTCGACCGCCGTGATCCAGGTCCTCGACACGGGCGGCCCCATGCGGTTCGTCCGCATCGCCGAGGAGGCCGGCCTGGACAACAGCCTCACCCAGCAGCGGCTCAACCGGCTTCAGGCCGATGGCCTGGTCGCCCGTACCGGACCGCGCCACGGCGACCCCTACATCCTGACCGACGCCGGGCGGGCGCTGGGTCCCGTCTACGCAGCCATCGAGCACTGGAGTAACGCCGCCACACGAAAGCGCTCAGTACCCCCGGCCCCCGCCACGGCGGCCACCCGGACCCACACCGGCGTCCCGCTGGGGGCGGACGGCATCCGGACCGCTGCGGCCCTGCGCCGGAACACCGCCGCGCCGAGTGCCCTGTTCAGTCACGCACCGCAGGCGCAACCGCGGGTGCTGGCGGCCGTCACCGCCCTGTCGGCCGCTTCTCGGGGCCGGTGATCCAGGTGGCGCTGAGAGCGCGCCGCTTCTCCCCGTTGCCACGGCGCCCGCGTGCAGTCGAGCAGCCCGTTGCGCTGCGCACGCGGGCGCGTTCCCCTCCTACGCCCCCCGGAGCCTCGACTGTGAACGCCCAGCCCTACGAAGAGGTACTGGTCAGCCCCATGTACCTGGCCGGCTCCAACGGGACCGGAGACGCTGGCTTCGCCCCCGTCGCCCACTGGCCGCACCACTATCTCGACGAGGGTCCCTGCCGGCTCCTTGTGACCTCGCCCGACCAGAGGATTCGTATCGGCTGGTTCGGCGACGACTTCGAGCTGTGGAAGTTCACCGCAGCTGAGGACGCCGTCTCCGCACCCCGATGGCAGGCAACCTTCAACCATGTCACCCCGGCCGAGATCGTCGCCGGTCTCACCACCGCTCTGGCACACGACTACGCCGAAGCCGACGCCGCCGACGGCAACGGGCGCTTTCTGGCGAGCCCGTCGTTGTACTGGGCCGACGCGGTCCGGCCGCTGACCGATGCCGGCTGGGTCCGCGACGGCACGGCCCACCGCGGTACCGTTGAGATCATCGCCCCTGACGGACAAGCAGGCGTCCTGATCGACAACCGTCTCTCTGGCTGGGACGACGAAACCGTCACTCTGTGGGCCGGTCCAGTGGGCTGGGGCACTCGCGCGGAGGCGGTCTTCACCGCCCGCACCCCGTCCCACTTGATCGCCGCGACGGCCGCCGCCATGACCGATACAGCTCCTGTGCTGCGTGAGCGGCATCAGATCGATCGCAAGGTGGAGCATCTGGTCACGCTCACCCCCGTCGGTTCAGCCGCCCCCCAGATTGCTCGGGCTCCGACCCCACTCGACGTGCGCCGCACGGCTGTCGCCCAGGCGGTCCACCGCGCCGCACGTTTCCCGCAGACGGCCGCCGACCTCCGGGTCATGGCTGCCCGCAGCCGCACAGCGACTTCAGCACAGAACCGGTCGAGCAATTCCGCGCGCGCTCTCGGGACCAGGCCGCTGGCCAGCCCGTCGGCCTCACGCCACAGCCGCTGACGCCCGCACCCCGGGCCTTCCGGGGCATCACCTCTGACCAAAGCACCTCCGAATGCCGGGAGTTCCGTCATGCCCGACGCCACCGCACTCGACCAGGCCACAGCGATGATCGTGAAAGCCTGGGGCCGCCCTATCGAAGCTCTGGAATCCCTCGCGGTCCGCCGTCCCAGCGACGACCCGCTCCTGCGGTCGGCCATGCACATCCGATCGGCCCTGGTCATCACCGACAACGCCGTGTCCGTGCACCAAGACCGTCTGCACTCCCTTACCCGGCCCGGCCACGTGCCGGCCTTCTACGACCTGGAACGGATCACCAACTCGGCGGCGGACCTTCGCGTCGCCCAAGCGGAGAGCCGCACGTCGCTGCAGGCGATCAGCCACGTGATCGAAGCACGTGAAGCCGCCGTGACCGCGAGCGGGGCCCCAACAGTGCGGCTGGCCCAGGCCGCTGTCGCCCGCTCCGGGCACACGCCGCGCGCCCTGGGCCAGGCACCCGACCAGCCCGTCCCTCCGGCCGCTGTCGGCCCGACGGCGGCCGGCCTGGGGCCGCGCCGCTGACTGGTCAAGCGAGGCCCTCGTCTCGGTGGGCATCCCCGACGCGGGAGCCCACCGCGCGGGCCAGCTCGTCCACCGTCAGTTCAACGCGACGCCCATCCGCGCTCCGTTGCTCCACCACCTCGTCCTCGTCCCGCCGTCCCTCGGACTGGCCGCCGACAGCCCACTGGCCGTCGGCGGCCATCGCGATGTCACCCACCGTCCACGGCCTCCCGGCAGCGCGGATCTTGCGCTCCAGCCCGGCTCCAGCCCGGTGTCTGCTCGGCTGCGCCATCCCTGCTCCCCCTCCGGTCCCGTGCGGCCTGTTGCCGCAACCGAGTTAGGACAACCGCGTCCGCCGATCCATTCCGTGCCACGGGCCACCTGCTGACGGCCGCCAGTTCGCCCACGGCAGACGTCGCTTCCGGGAAACGACTACGTACTTCGGCACACCGCATGCCAACGTACGGGAGTTGGGAAAAACCGCAGGTCAACGAAGGGATCATCCAACCCGTGAACGCCTCCGCCACCCTCCTGCCCGCCGTCGTCCAGCCCCCCGTGGAAGACCGCTGCTGGCTCTCCTCCGACCATTGCGCGGGTCCGGTGCTCGACCTCCTCGGCCCCCTCGGCTGGACAGTCGTCGACACCCCGGAGGCCAACGTCCACGCGACGAGCCCGGACGGCCGCGTCTACGTCGGCTGGCTCCCCGAAGACCCCGCCGCCTGGAAGCGCGGCATCGTCTGGCAGGTCCGGGTACAGCCCACCGAAGGCGACCCATGGGTCCAGGAGTTCGGTCTCTACACCCCCGCCGAGGCCGTTGCAGGATTTCTCGCCGCGCTCATCGCCACCTCCAGCCGCTGACCTCGCTACCGCCCCCTGACTCGGAAGGCCCCTCCATGGCTTAGCGCGCCCCGCTCACCAACCACCACGACGACGGCACTCTCTGCCCGGCGGACCACAAGCACACCAGCTCCGGCAAGCCGCTTCCACCCCGACTGCCCCGGTCGCGCGTACACCCAGGCCATCTGCTCGTGCGGCGAATGGGAAATGAAGCAATCCGGCAAGGGCTACGTCAGCGAAAGCCGCAAGCGGCACCTCGCCGGCCGCACCCAGGGACCGAAAGTCCTTCGCAGCCTGCTTCGCCTCGACGGTTCCTGACGCTCCACCACCAACCCCGCCTTGCCGTCCCGTACCGCTCTCGGAGGTTCCCGTGCCCCACTCCCTGACCGTCGGCCACCTGCTACGCCAACTCCAGGAGCTTGACCCCAACCTGCCGATCCGCCTCGCCATCAACCCCGACTTCCCCTTCACCCACTACCTGGGGGCCGAGGTCGTCGTCCTGGACGGCAAAGCATTCATCGCCGACGACGGCCAGGAGGACTACCTCCCAACGACGGTCAGCGACGCCCTCGCCTGGACCTGACCAGTCCCACCGACACGCCCCGGAGGCTCCTATCTCGTCGCGATCCCGCCCTTCGCACGTCCTTGCGCTGCACGGCCTCGCCACACGGCCCATGCCGAGCGGCGTACGCGGCGCGCTGGTCCAGCACGCCTCTGACCTGCCCGACGGACCGGTCAAGATCACCTGGCTCCCCGCCGAGACCCCAAGACTCCCCCTCGGCCGCATTCGCCTTCACTGGGAACCTGCCTCCCTCGCAGGCTGGGACGTCACCGCCCACCTGGGCCTGGCCACCACCGAGGTGCACCTCGCCTCCTGGCCCGCCGCCCCGGACGACTGGCCGCGCCTGGTCCGCCCGACCATCCACGAGGTACTCGGCCTGTGCGCCGCCCTCGCGGTGGCAACCGCCGCCCTCGACCTCTCAAATCGCCTCGCCCAGGTCTGACCGAACCGCACAAGGCCGCCCCACGCCGATCAGGCAGGGGCGGCTGACTCTGTTCACAAGAACAGGGTCTGGCACAGGTTCCGTGCTGCCTGCTGCCATCGAACCCAGGCGACGCTGATCTTTGCCATCCGACCGAGCCATCGCAGATCAGCCGACCGTGTCAGTGCCCGGTCGCATACTGACGCCCATGCAGATATCGGCGTACACACTCAAGCGGGCCTGGCACCAGGTGGCCGTGGGCTCTGACGTGCTCGACGACGCGATGCTCCCGCCCACCGGCACCTCTCCCGACCAGTACGAGCAGCACGTGGGCGAGTCGCACGGTCGTCTCTTCCTAGTCCTGGACGACGACGGACCGGTGCGCGGCCACACCGGTCTCTACCGGGAGGTCTTCGTCACTCAGGACCTGGATCAGGTGCTGTACTTCGCCGCCGAGGACGCGGTCCGCAAGCTCGCCGAGCACATCGCGGCCCGGTCCCCGGGCCGCGGCCCGGTGGCCAATCTCGTCTCCGGGCAGGCCGAGCTGCTGGACCGGATCAACCCCGCCTGGGGCAGCAGATTCCGCAACGGCGGCATCGACGGGACCCAGCCCTCCACTGCGTGCGGACGCGACCCGCTGGAGCGCCTCGCCTGGATCGCCGACAGCTGGCGCGAGCAGGACCCCTACACCCACCTCGCCTTCTTCCGCGGCGAGAGAATCAGCGCGGAACAGATCGCCCTGCTCCACGGAGCCGACCCCGCACAGATCGCCGCCGGAACTTGTCTTGCGGATCTGCGGAACATGGACGGCGGGGCCTTCGGCTCCTGGGACATCGTCTGGGAAACGTGCTGCTTCGGGCAGGCCGGCGGCTGGGCGTTCCTGATGTACCACGAGACCCCCGGCTTCGGGCCCGATGTTGAGGCTCTCACCCGGCTCGGCGTCACTGAGACAGTCCACCTGAGCGCCACCTCCGCGAAGGC
The DNA here is from genome assembly GCF_019091475.1 of Streptomyces sp. GbtcB6. Lineage (NCBI taxonomy): Bacteria > Bacillati > Actinomycetota > Actinomycetes > Kitasatosporales > Streptomycetaceae > Streptomyces > Streptomyces sp. GbtcB6. The sequence goes on from NZ_JAGXJL010000067.1 coordinate 19,833, forward strand.
CATCTACACCTTCGACTACATGCGCAACGGCCGCCGCATTGACGACGACTGGGGCGCCTTGGAGCTGATCTGGTACGACCGCGGCCGCGCCCCCTACTTCCGAGGCGGTCAGCTCGACTTCCTCAACCAGGCCATACGCCGCGCCGAACTCGACCACCCCGAACTAACCTGCGAGTTCGAGCTGTACTTCCATGCCCTGGAGGACGCTTTCGGCCTCCAACTGCCCCGGCAGGACATTCAGCAGGGAACGGTCCGGGCCGCGCAGTGGGCACGCCGCAACAGTTGACAGTCCCGCCCCGAGAGCCTGCCGAGGACCGTGGCATCTCATGGCGGCCCGCCTACCCGCGTGAATGACCCCACCTCGACAGCCGCCGAAGCCGTCCTCGGGCGGAACGCGTTGGCACCATCGAGCTTCGCAGCCCCGGCGGAGCCCCCGTGCCGTGGGGCCTGGGTGCCCCTCCCACCGGCAGGTTCCGTCGACCAGGGTCAACACTTCTGCCGTCCAACACCTCCGGAGACGGGCAGAATGCAGGACATGGCGCCAACGCGCCGCCGGGTGGGAGGTCAGCCCTCCTGCGCAACGAGTGGCGAGGATGCTCGGTGATGTTTTCGCGGTTCAACGACCGTGGGCTAGTCCTGCCCGCACCAAACCCACGGGATGAAGTCCAGAAGCTGTTCTCTCGCTACCGGGATCTCGACGCGATGAACGACGAGCCGGTCAAGCGCGGCAAAGCGTTCAACAGCTTCCTGGGATCGCTGCTTCAGACAGGCGGCCTCGAAGCGCACACCGATCAGCGGGGCCTGGATGGCCGCGACGAGATCGACGTCGCCTTCTCCTTTGAACAACGGCACTTCATCCTCGAGGCCAAGTGGCTCGCGGAGAAGGTCAATGACGACGCCCTGGAGAAGCTCCGCGGGCGCCTGAAGGTGCGACTGCCGGGCACCATCGGTTTCTTCGTCTCGATGAGCGGCTACACCCAGTACGCGCTGGACAAGGCGAAGTTCTTCACAGGTGTCCTCCTGCTCGACCGAAGCCATATCGAGGCCCTCGTGACTGGGCTGCTCACGGCCCCGGACCTCGTCAGCCGGATTCTGTCCTGGGCGAACCGCCGCGGCGGTTCCTACCCGCCACTCGACGAGCTTCTGTCCGCTCCTGCGGACGATGCCGGCAACTGGTCCCCTCCAGAGGCTGCACCCGATGTCGTCCAACAGGCGACGGGTGTCAGCGCTGCCGCGGTCTTGGCCGCTCAGCCCGGCACCGCTCTCACCGGCATGACGACCTACGGCGGCAATCTGCTGCTCACTACAGGTGACGGCGTCCTTCGGCTGGATCCGGCGACGGGCGAGGTTCGGTGGGTGCTCAGCCTCCCAGGAAGCCGGGACTCAGCGCTCCAGACCGCGGCGGGCACGGCGGTGCTGTGCGGGGCGGCCGTCGTCACCACCACCGGCAGCACCGGCATCACACCCGTGGCCGGGCCGTTCCCCAACCTGGCCCGTCTGCTGACCAGCCCCGCGGGGGAACTGTGGGTGTTCGCCACCACCGGACCGCCCGGCTACGGCGGACGTCACACGGTCACGCGCGTCGCCGCCCGGCCCGCCGAACAGTGGGAGCACAGCATCGACTTCGTGGGCAAGATCGACGACATGGCGCTCCTGCCTGACAACCGGCTCTACCTCGTCGGCGGAAGCCGCGCCGGAGTCCTTGGCATCCGGGAGGCGATGGCATTCCCCGAGCAGGACTGGGAGCGAGCCGCGCCTCTCAGCGAGGTCTCCGCCCTTCTGCCCTGGGGAGCCCACAAGGTGCTTTCGGCCGGCCGAGCCTCCGGCGGAACAGCCGTCCAGGTGTACAGCACCGACCTCCGCACCCACGAACACACGCTCCTGGCCACTGTCCTGGGTCAGCGTGCCGTCGGCCTGGCCCATGGGAAGGATGACATTGTGAGCTTGATCGTGGACGCGTGGTTGCCTCGCTCGGCGCTTCCTAGGCCCGTGCTGATCTCATTGGCCATCCCAGACAGCGCGGAGTAACCGACCTGGCTGCGGTGTTCAGACTCCGCGGGATCCGCCAGCCCTCACGGGTGTCCCGAGCATTCAATGCCATACGGCTCGTTACTCCAGGTAGGTGCCGGCGAAAGCGCCGTCAAAGCCGAGTGCGATCAGGCCCTGTTCAACGCTGGGGTAGGTCGTCCCGTCCGGGATGGCGATCAGGGCGTCGAAGTCGGCTCGGCTGATCTCGGGTTCGAGCCACTGGTTGCTGCAGCGGCAACGGACCCAGACGTTGCGGGTGTGGTTGATGAGCAGCCAATCACGCCTGGCTCGGCAGGCCGAGCACATCACGGGGATCCCGCACAGGGACAGCTCCGGCGGGTGGCTGAGGCAGCGTGTTGCGCCGGGTCCGCTGGGCGGCTCCGTCTCGTACTGGAGTTGCAGCAGCGGATCGCTGCCGCCCGGGGCAGCGGGCGCGACGGGAGTCTGCTCTACGTGGTGGTTGGTCGTTCTGAGCACGAGCGTCATCTCCCGGTCGAGGGCCTGTCTCTTCATCCCTAACGGCCGGTGAAGCCGGTTGTCCAGAGGTTTCCTGCAGACGAGGGGCGGGCCTGCTGAGCTGCTGGTCAGCGGCGCGGCGGGCGATTGCGCAGGTCCGGAGCGGCGGGCCGATTCGCTGCCTGTTGTGCGGTCCGAACGTCGGACTGGTTGGCTGCGGACTTGGCGCGGCCGGTGCTGGCCTGCGGGCGTCGAGCAGCGTCGCCCGGGTGCGCGGGGAGCTGGGCGAGTCGGCGCAGTCGCCAGACCAGGACGTCATTCACGTCCTCGGCCGTGTCGAGTTCGCGCATGTCGATGGCCTCGTGCAGGAGGGCCTTCGGGTCGTGGCCTGCCTGCTCGGCCTGAGCCAAGGTGGCGGCCAGGGCGTCGTTCTTCGTGCTCGTGCCGGGTCGGGTGCTGTTCTCGGGCAGGGCGGCGCGGATGGTGGTCTCGTAGGTGCGGCGCTGGGCTTCGGGCAAGGCTCGTCCCTGGTCGCGGAGGGCCTGCATGGGTGCGGCGGCGGCCTGGCGGTAGGCGGCTCGCAGGTGCTCCGCGGTCTGACGGGAGGCTTCGGCCTGCTGGGCGTGACCGTGTGCGGAGTGCCAGCGTGCTGCGGCCAGCGCCACCAGGACCAGGGTGGAGACGAGCATGGCGGTGGTTCCGCCGTCTTCTCCTCGGCCGAGCGCGCCGCCGGCCTGGATGATGCCCCGGGCCGCCGAGCGGATCGCCCGGATGTCGGCGCGTTCGGCTCGGACGTGGCTGCGGGTGGCGCGTTCGAAGGAGCGAGCGGCGGCACCAAGTTCGGCGCGGGTGGCAGCCGGAGAGGTCTGGGCGACAGCGTCCAGGAGTTCGCCGACTCCGACGAGTTGGGCTGCAGCTTCGTCGTCGTCGCTGTTTAGGACGACTGCGGCGCGCTCGGCGATCCCGGTCGCGGTGCGTCGCCCCCGTGCGGGAGGCGACCAGTTCGACCGACCGCTGTCCGCTTCCGGCAGCGGGGCCTCGTCGGGGGTTCCGGCAGCGAGGCGGCGTTGGATCTTCGGATAGGAAAGGTCGGGGGCCAGGGTCGAGCCCGCGAACCAGACCGGCTCGCGGTCACGGTTGCGGTCCCCGGGCAGCGCGACCGTGTAGCCGAGGACGTCACCGGAGGGGGCGTGCCGGAGCTTGACGCGCAGGCCCGCCTCACGAAGGCGGGTGAAGAACTCGGCTTCGCTGGCGGCCCCGGCAACGGCCTGGCGGACGGCCTCGCGCAGCATCTCGCGCGGTGTCTCGGGTCGGCCGACCCGCTCCGCCTTGAAGCGCTCGGCGCTGGTGGGCGTCTTGGCACCGGTGCCGTCGCCGGGCTTGAGCTGGCGCAGGTCCATCTCCTGTTCGATGCGGCGGCATTCGGCCTGGGCCTTCTTGAAGTCGTAGTTCATCCTCGGGCGGCGCAGGTCGCCTCGGACCATGGTGGCCAGGATGTGGATGTGGTCGTCCGCGTGGCGCACGGCGACCCAGCGGCAGCCGTCCGGATCGCCCTCGGGGGCGAGGTTGACGGCGTGGACCAGGCGGCGGGCGACGGTGTTCCACTCGTCATCGGTCAGGATCCGGTCGCCGGGGTCGGTGCGGACCGAGCAGTGCCAGACGTGTTCGGCCGGAGCCTTGTCGCCGGACTGCTTGACCCGCAGGTCCAGGGCGGCGGCGAGCCTGGCGAGGGTGACCTTGGGGCCGGGGTCGGGGCTGGTGTCGCGGCCGGGGTCAGGGGCGAAGCCGTCCCAACTGCCGACAAGGTGGGGGTCAGTGTGCTCGTCACGCTTGCCGGGGCCGTACAGGTAGATGAGCAAGCCGTGGGTACGCGAGCCGCGTCGGATCTTGGGGACCATCACAGACGCTTCTTCACCAGGGTGTCGGCCGCGTCGTCTACGCGGGCCAGGATACGGGTCAAGGTCGTCAGGGCGTGGTCGAGTTCGCCGGGGCGGGGCTGTCCTCCGGCGTTGTAGACGAAGGCGATCTGGTTGATGTTGTTGCCAACACGGGAGATGGCGGTGCGCAAGGCGGCCAGCTCGTCGATGGCGGCGTCGAGCTGGTCGTTGGTGTGCACGATGGTCGAACCGTGGGCGACGGCGAGGCCGGCGGCAGCGAGGAAACGGGCGACGGTGACGGCGCGCTGCTGGGCGGCGGCGGTGATCTCGGTCTTCTCGGTGTCGGACAGGCGGGTGGTCGTCTTGTGGGTGCGCTGGCTCGGGTTGCGCGGGCGTCGGCGTGGCTTTCGGTCGGGGAACGCGGGTTGGCTCGAGATCTGCTGCTCGCGCGGGACGCGGTCGTCTGCTTCTCCTCCCCCGACGGGCGCCCCCTGGTGCCGGGAGTCCGGCTGGTCCCCGTGCGCCCACGCTCGGGGACCAGCCGGACTTCCCCCGCCCTCCTGGGCGGGGGCAAGTGCGTACGACGAGCCGTAGGACCGTCGTACGCGACAACTTGCTCCGCCAGGAGCCGTCGTGGGGACACGCTGCTGTCCGGACGTGGTGGCTGCCGAATCGTTGGCGGTCACCGGCTCGCCTCTGTGTCGTGCTGGTGGATGTCGCGGACGACTTCCTCTATCCAGTCCATGGCGAGGACCGGATGGTGGAGGGTCCAGGGACGACTGTGCGGGTGTCGTTGCACAGTCCAGGTGTTGTCGGGTCCGGCTTCGGCGCGGTGGAGATGGCCGCGCTGGTGTAGGACGGTCAGCCAGGAGTCGACCTCGGCCGGTGTGGCGGGGTTCGTGCGCATGGCGGTGCTCTCCGGTTCGCTTCGGGAAGTTGTAGGCCGCGTGTCCGGGGGCGGGTGACCGGCCGAAGTGTCCGGCTTGGTCACCCGGCCCCGTGCTGTCCGGTCAGTTCCGGGAAGAGGTGACGGGCTGTCCGTGCTGTTCTCGGAGCTGGACCATGAGGGCGGTCAGTGTGTCGCTGGACAGCGGGATCTGCTGACCTCGGATCGCCTGGGCGACCACCTTGCGGGTCAGTTTGTCCTCGGCCCTGACCGCTGACCGGGCGATCTCCAGCAGCTCTTCGGTGTCCGGGTCACGTCGCCGGTCACCGGGCGTCCGGATGGCCGGTTCAGTGACCGGCGAAGGAGTGACCGGCCGGTCAGTGGCCGGCGGGAGCCTGTCCGGGTGACCGGTGACCGGCTTGGTGCCAGCCGGTCGGGCACTGACCGCCGGGACGGTGTCCGGCTGTCCGGCCAGGTCAGCGGCCTCGGGCCCCTTGCCAAAGCGCGCGGTGTCCGGGCGGGTGGTGTCCACCAGGGCGCTGTCCAGGGTCGATGCCCGGACGGCCGGGTGACGCTTGTCCAGGGACAGCCGGGGCCTGTCGGTCAGGGCGCTGACCGACTGTCCGTCGCTGACCTCACCGGGCTGGGGCTGGGGCTGACCGGCCCGGTCAGTCCGAGTGACCGGGATGCGCTCAGCCTGACCGCGCTGACCGGCCTGATCGAAGTCACCTCGGTCACTGTCCTTGGCCGGCCCCCGGGCGATGAGGATGTAGAGGTGGACCGCTCCTGCCAGGGCGAGCGGAGCGATGGTGGACAGCACCGCGACTACCGTGTCCCCGAGCCTCAGTCCAGTGACCGAGGAGGATTCCTCGTTGAGCCTGACCGCGTGCAGCGCGTTGGCCCAGATACTGGCGGCGGTGGCCGTACCGAAGAGCGTCCAGACGTAGAGCCGGGCGCGCAGGGGCGCTTCTCGCAGGACCAGCAGGGCCCGGACGCCGTAGGCGATGAACCCGTCGATCACCAGCGGGAAGAGGTAGGTGAGGAGACCGCGGACGTGGATGGCGACAGCCATCTGCTGGAGAGCGTCGTAACTGAGGGCACATCCCGCGCCGCCGAGGGCGATGATGACCGAGCGGTCCCATCCGGTGATTCGCGCCGGCTTGGGCGTACTCGCGATGGTCACGCCGCCGTCCCGAAGTCGTCGCGGCCCAAGCGCTCGCCGTCGGTCTCGGGGGGCGCGGTGGTCGTCGTGGAATTCTTCAGGTCTCGGTTGCGAAGGGCTCGGCGGGTCTCGCGGTACAGCTTCTGGGCGTGTTCCTCGGTGATCTTCAGGAGCCAGGCCAGGCGCTGTTCGGACAGGCCGTGCCGGTAGGCGGCGTGGACCACCGCGCGGCGTTCGGCCTTGGTGAGGTGGACGTCGCGTCCGGCGACGGTGGCGTTGACGCGGCTGTAGTCGAGTCGGCTGGCCAGCTTCTCGTGCAGCGGCGCGCGTTCCTCCTGCGTCATTCCTCCCCTGATGCCATGGGTGTCGCCGCCTTCGAGGGCGGCGTCGAGGCAGATGCGGCGGACCGAGCACTGGCCGCACAGTGACTTCGCAGTGGTGATCTTGGCGGTCTCGTCGGGCTCGGGGAAGAAGATTTCGGGGTCCACCTGGTTGTACTCGGTGCTTTGGCAGACGGCCTGGTCCTGCCAGGTGTGGTCGCCGAGCGACCGGTGGTGAGCAGGGGTGATCGTCGTGGGGGGCATGCGGGTTGCTCCGATCGCTCTCCGCGCGCAGGGGCGTCGGCGGAGAGGTGCGCTGGGTCGGGAGGTGCAAGGGGCGGCGCGTTGGGGCGCGGCCCGGCATGGTGGCCTGTGGCCAGGTCAGTCGGCGGTGCGGTGGCGTCTGCGGTCGACCGGCTCGAACTCGACCCGGGTGGTCATCTGCGCGAGCCGGGAGGTGACGCGGTCGCCGAGGTAGGCCCGGAGGTCCTTGATCGCCAGGTTGGTGGTGACCAGCGTCGGGAGCATGTAGTTGTACCGGCGGTTGATCAGCCGATACGTCACTTCCTCCACCCATTCGGAGGCCTTCGCCGCGCCGAGGTCGTCGATGATCAGCAGAGGACAGCGACTGACGGTCGCCAGCTCCCGCTCGCTGTCCACCCCGGCACGGGGGCGCAGGTCGGCGTACAGGTCAGCGGCGGTGGCCGCGCGCCAGCGCACGCCGACGCCGCTCTGCACCAGTCGCCGGACCGCGCCGTACGCCTGGTGGGTCTTGCCGGCGCCGACCACTCCGGCCATCAGCAGGCTCGGGCCGGTGGTCACCTGCCGCCGGGCTCCCAGGCTGGGAGCGACGGCCTGCCGGGCGACCTCGTGGGCCCAGGACAGGACCTGCGGGTGGTCGGCCACCGCGTCCCGGTAGCGCGGGGGGATCCCGGCCAGCAGAGCGTCCAGCGGGGAGAACGGTTCAGGTTCGTCTGCCAGCGCGGCGACGGCGGCCTGGTCGATGTTGCGGGCGGCCAGGATTCGGGCCATCCGGCCCAGGATCCCGTCGTTGCCGAGGGTCTGCGGGTCGCGGGTACGGGTGCGCATCACAGCTCCTCGGCGTAGGCGGCGGCAGCGTCGATCGGGTTGGTCCACGCCTGGTGAGCGGGCACGGTAGGCCGGATCCCCGGCCGCGCCAAACCGGCGGAGCGTGAGTTCATGGCCTCGTTGACCATGCTGGTCAGCACGCTCGGGTGCCTGGGGTTGGCGGCGAAGTTCTGCAGCCCTGCCCTGATGTGCTCCGGGGTGATCCCCTCTGCCAGGAGCTTCTTGGCGATCCGCCCGAGGTGACCGATCACGTCACTGGGTGGGCGCTCGTCGCAGGCGGCGATGTACTCGCCGACGAGCTGGTTGGCGGAGACGGCGGCGGGCGCTGTGCGCCCCGTAGGGAATGAAGATCCAGGATCCAAGATCCTAGATCCAGACGCCGAGCCCTCTCCGAGGTTTCGGAGAACCTTCGGGGAGCCTTCGGGGAATGTCTCCTGACCTGCGGTTTTCTTGCCGATGTGGTCAGTGGTGCCGGCAGGGCCGACGAGGGCGTCCTGCGGGGCGGTCGGGGCCTTGCTCCGAGTGCCGGGCGGTATAGGGGCGGGAGGTGCGGGCAGATCGAGGGCTCGGGGAGTGTTCGGCGAAGTCTCAGCGAGTTCTCGGGGAGGGAGAGGCGACGCCTCGGGGCGCTTGGCGCAGGTCCCCTTGCAGGGGCCGCAGCGGTCCGCCGCGTGATGCTGGGGGCAGGCAGGCAGTCGCGACTGACTGGGCTTGTCGATCTTCTGGTGCTCGGACCAGGTCACGACGTGGAGGTAGCGGCGGCCGTCGCAGCCGGTGTAGCGGCAGAGCAGTCCGGCACTGTCGAGCTGCTGCAGGTCGTCCTCGACGTGGACCGAGGTGTGCTCGGCCCGTAGGGGCCAGAGCAAGCCCGCGATAATCGCGGCGTTGTCTCGGTGGCGGCCGTGGTCGTCAGCCTGGGTGAGAAGGCCGAAGAAGGTCCGCTCGGCCTCGACGGTCACCTCGGCGAGCGACTCGGAGACGAATGCCTCCGGCTTGATGGTTCGGATCCGCGCCATGTCAGCGGCCCCGGCCGACGGCGGCGACGAGGTCGCTGCGGGTGAGAGTTGCGGCGGCGAGGTCGAAGGTGTGGGGCCAGCTCCAGTCAGCGTCCGGCCACACCCGCAGGACCCAGCGGGCTGCGACCCTGGCCGTCGTCCGGCTCAGCTCGATCGCGTCCCCGGCCACGTCCTTCGCGACGGCGTGCGGATGGGGCCACGCCTGCTTGGGGTCGGTGAGGCTGACGTGGATAGTGGCCGCTCCAGGGACCATGTGGGCAAGCTGTGCCGCGAGGCGGTGCTGGCGGGCTACGTCCGGGCATGCCGGGATTCCGCTTGGCATGGCGAGCATGCGATACTCCGTTGTTCGTAGGAGCGCGGTGCGGCGGTTCTCGTGCAAAAGCCCCGCCGCCCGCGAGATGTGAATCGGTGCCCTTCGGGGTGCCGACCCGGCGTCCAGGAGTTGGTAGCTCCGGGACGCCGGTCTCACTTCCACTCGATTCGGCGCTCAAGGCGCCTTGTACTCATCGGCTCCTCCCTTCTCCGCAGTCGCGTGTGCGTCGCGGCGACGACCGGACCATACGAGCAGCTTCGTGCCACAGTCCAGCGGCTTCGCTTGCCGCCCCACCAGGGGTGGAACACTTCCGTGTCGCGAATTCGCGATCAACGTACACCTTAGTGGTCAGCCTCCGTCAACTAGAGTGGTAGCACCGGCCAGCTGGGGCGACAGGGCACACACTTCAGTGGTCTAGAATCGCCGGAGACACAGGAGGTGAGGATGGAGGACGGGCAGCAGCGCACCGTCGCACACAAGCTGGACTACCTGTTCCGGACGGTCCATCCGGCCCACCGGGGTCCCTATACGTATGCGGAGGTCGCAGAGGCGATCCAGAGCGCATCAAAGGGAGAGGGCAAGGGGCTGTCCGCCAGCGCCATTCAGCAGTTGCGCACCGGCGCGAAGAAGAACCCGACCATGAGCACGATCAAGGCGCTCGCGGACTTCTTCGGCGTGGACCCGGCATATTTCTTCGACGACGAAGTCGAGGAGCGAAGCAATCTGGAGCTGGAGCTGCTGACGGCGATGCGCGATGCAGACGTCCAGTCGGTTGCACTGAGGGTGTCCGGACTCTCCCCACAGGGGCTGCGCCAGATCAAGGGCATCATCGAACACGTACGGCAGATCGAGGGACTGCCGGCCGACGGCACCGAAAGCTAGTACCGCGCATACGTCTGCGACACAGGAGCTTGCCGCCGAAAGCGCGCTCCGCATGCCGCACGAGCACCCAATCTCCCATCCCTCGGGCGCCGAACGCGGCAAGAAGGAAAGGTCCTGGACTCAGGCAGCGGGTTCATGCATGAGCACAAGGAAGCGGGCCCCCGGACGGCACGTAAGCATCATCTCCGAGGTCTGGACGGCTACCTCTTGGCATGGATGATGATCGAGCCTCAGGCGGCGAACAGCCCCGTCGGCGAGTTCCATCACCTCGCGCGTTTCCCAGATCGCCCGCGCATCTCCGTTATCTAGGATTTCCTGCAGAATCCGCCACAATAGCCTGCACCCCGGATCTCGGGCCAGCGCGATCCGGATCTGCGAAAGGAGCGGGCGAGCCCAGTCGTCCCACCAGTTAGCAAGCTCCTCGCGCGCATCGGGGTAGAGAAACATCCAGCGCGCCAAGTTTTCCTCATGCGCAACCCAAGGAAACCATTCCAACAACGGATCATTGCATCCCACGATATTCCATGCGCGATCCAATACGAACGCCGGGTGCGGAAACTGGCTATCGAGCAGACGCTGAATATTCGAGTCCACCTCAACCGGCTCCGCAGAGGCCATCTCGGTCGGCAACTCGGGAGACCGGCCCGTAGCGTGCAGATAGAGCACGAGGCGCTCACCTGGACTGAGCTGCAGAGCCAGGGCAAGTCGGTCCAAGAACTCGGACGAGAAGTTCGCCACCCGGCCACGCACAAGCTCGCGGTACCACCGGTCGCTGACTCCGGCCCGGCGCGCCACCTCCTTCTGGGACATTCCAAGGCTGGGATCGAGTCGTTCACGCCACGCATGCAGCAGCACCGACAGCGGCTCGCCATCGCTGTACCCGGCCATCCCTGGGCCATCATCCATGCGGCAGGACCCTCAGTTCCTCACGATGTGCACCCCTGTACGGTGATTTTCTACGGTAGGTCCACTGGCGCGCACCCCGAGGAGAGCCCCATTACGCCACCAAGGCGATCGACGTCGAGGAAACGATCACCAGGACTCCCCGCGCGGCAAGGAAAATACGTCCGCGAATCGAGCGGAACCCATCCCACCGATAGACCAGAAGAGTGATTCAACCCACACTCGGGAGACGGGGCGCGGAAGTGCGACTTCCGCTCGACCTCTGACATAGTGCGGCTTGAATCAAGTACGGAAAGCCAGTCGTCCGCATTGTGCGGGCCAAGGCGATGTGACATTCCTGGCGGTGGCGTAGATGTTCCACCGGCGACACTCGGAACCAATTCCGAAGATACGCCTCCCCGAAATACCGGACCCATTCAACGTCGAGGATCTTTTCCTCAACGTCAGTAGACAGCGGGGCCGGCCCATCCATCTGCTTCCTCGGCCACTGCCGCCCGGCAGCCCGTGCGGTCTATGGATTTCCACCGGCACCGCCGACTACATGCTCTACGAACAGGCAACCACCCCGGCACACCAGGACCACATCAAGCTGCACGAGCTCGGCCATCTCCTCCACGACCACGGCATCGGCCAGAGACTAAGCAGCGAGGTGGCCCGCACCCTGCTGCCCACGCTCAACCCGACGGCCATCAACAGGATGCTGGGGCGCGGCCAGTACACCGGCGAAGAAGAAGTCGAGGCAGAGACTTTCGCCTCCTTGGTGCTCACCCAGGTCAGCCTCCGGTCCAGGGAACCCGAGCGGCCCGTACCACCGGGGTCAGCCGATGTCGTCTTGCGCCTTGAGAACACCCTTCGAAGCCCTAAGCAGCGCAAAGCTAAATGATCAGCAACCTTCACAACGTTACATATCCTGCGGGTGGCCTCGTCAGTTCCGGTGCCCTTGCCTACAAACTCATGGACCTCAGAAAGGACCGAGGAAACCCGGTTCTGCGGTCCCTGTGCCTGACACTGGCCTGCGCCGCCCTCGGGTTCGTCGCGGCCACTCCCGCCGTCTACCTTCCGATCAGCACGGCTCTCGACCTGAACAACCTGGGCAAGCTGGCTGTTCACGGATCCCTAATCGCCTTCAGCGTCTGCGTGCAGAGGCTGCTGCTGGTGTGGAGCTACCCCCCGGAGTCGGCCCGCCCAAAGGCCCGCCGCCGTGCCATGGCCGGCAGCATCCTGCTACTGGCCATGATCGTCCTGCTCGCCCTGGCACCGGTCCACGACGGCACGGCTGCGCATTTCACTGAGACTTACGCCGCCACCCCCTACATAGCCGAGTACCTCTTGCTGTACGTGACAGGCGTCGGCGTCGGACTCGCCGAGATCGCCATCCTCTGCTGGCGATTCGCGAAGGTCGCGGGCCGTCCCTGGCTGGTCCGCGGCCTGCGCCTCACCGCAGTCGGCGCCGCAATCGCACTCGGCTACTGCGTTATCAAGGGCCTGTACGTCATCGGACGCAACGTCGGCTTCAGTCTGGGTACTCTCTCCGAACTCGACTCTGCCTTCGCCGCCGTCGGCGGCGCGATGGTGTGCATCGGCCTGGTTCTCCCTGCCCTTGGCCCACGCTTGTCCGCAGCCGCCCGGTGGCTCGGCCACTTTCGCGCCTATCACCAGATCTTCCCCCTCTGGCTTGCCGCCTACGAGGCCATGCCCGATGTCGCGCTCGATCCTCCCTCCCGTCCGCGGCTGGCTCGGTGGCGTCCCGGGCAGCTGCACTACCGTCTGTACCGCATGGTGATCGAGATCCGTGATGCGCGCCATGGACTGCGGGAACACCTCGATCAGGACTTGGCAGCGGCGGCCGGGGCACTCGCACAGCAGGCAGGCGCAACCAGCGATCAGCAGAATGCGGCAGCCGAAGCCGCAATGCTCCGAGAGGCGCTGGGTACAGCCCGCAACGTCGGTGCTCAACAGCACGCATCCGCGGCCGCACAGCCGCTGCCGCCGCTCGGCGGTAAGGACTACCCCGGCGAGCTCGCCTGGTTCCTCAAAGTGGCCCAGGCATTCAACCGCCGGCCTCCCCGCTCCGGCCGCCGCCCCCGTCTCTCTCGGCTCAACCGCTCAGGAGCGCATGAATGAGCACGGAGACGAGGGTGAACTTTCGGTCGGCCGACCAGACACCGAGCAGCCAAAGCTCACCGGGAACCCGCCTCGCCAAGATCCTCAGCGAGCTCTTCGCCCCCTTGATCCAGGTCCTGGCACAGTCAGCGCTCGCCCTGCGCCACGCAACGGCCGCCGCCGGCCTGGGCTGGTGGCTACTCGCCTCGTTCTTTGGCAGCGCCCTACCCATGCTGTTCCTGATCTACGGGACCCGTCGAGGCTCCTGGCTCGACCACCACGTACCCCAACGCGAACAGCGCATCATCCCGATGCTCGTCATCCTTTCCTGCCTTCTCATCGGCACCGGAGCTTTCGCTCTATCGGATGCCCCCAACGCCATCCGCGCACTTTTCCTCTCGTTGGAAATCCAACTCGCCGCACTCACAGCGATCACCCGCTGGTGGAAGATCTCGGTACACACCTCAGTCGCCGCCTCCACAGTGGCCGTGACCGCATGGGCGTGTGGGCCCCTCGTCGCGCTGGCTGTTGCACCGATGGTGCCGATCACCATGTGGACGCGGACTCATCTGAAGGCTCACACACTGCCCCAGGCAACAGCGGGAGTCCTGGTCGGCGCTTTCCTAGGCGCAGTCTCACTGACGCATCTCATGTAGAGCCAGCATGGCCACGCTCCGCTCGGGCGCACCACCCGCGTCGACGGCCGCTGGCACGCCGCCGGGCGACTCGAGGCTCTCCGCTCCGAATCCTGCCGGCCAACGAGCCCAGCGCAAAAAGGCCGCACGCGCCCTGTGGAAGAGTGTTTCCTGGGCATCCGGGCGCCGAGATTCTGCTGAGCTTCCACAGGCTTGGCATTCAGCTCACCGCCCGGGTCCTGGCTGAAGTCGGGGACGACCGAGGCCGCTTCGCCGACGCCCGCGGCCTGAAGGCAACGCGGGCTCGTCGCCCATCACCCGGGCTTTCGGCAAGTAGTCCGCTATCACCAGGCGGCGAGTGGAGAACGACCGGCTCAACTACACCGGCTACCTCTGGGCCTTCTCCCCGCTGCGGGCCTCTGCCGGGGCCAACGCCCACTACCGGCGCCGGCGCGAGCAAGGAGACTGGCACGCGGCCGCCTGGTGCGGCGGGTCACTGGCTGGCTCACATGCCGTCCTACAAACCTTGAGCGAGGAAGAGCGCACGGCCCTCAAGGACGTGCTGGCCCGCTGCCCTGATCTGCAAGCTTCGCCCTCCACTCGCTCCGTGACCTCGACGCCGTGACCGCCGGACTCACCATGCGCTCTCACGCCACGGAGTCGTCCGGCCCCAGAGGGATCCGGGCCACCTCTTTCCACGTCATGGTCTTCGACCTCTCGGCGGTCGTGGCCGTGACGTCGACGAGATAAATGGCGGAGATGTGCAGAGGAGCGTGGCTTGGCCTGATACGGCGCAACCGGCGCTGTGCCTCATCAGAGTCGGCATGGTCGTAGGCGTACGCAGTGGACAGATGCTGGACGCTCCACGGATATCGGGCCGCTTCCTCGCCGCACACCCTCCGAATGGTGTCGCGGGTGACGTCGTGGAGAGAAGCGAGGCCCTCGTCGGGATGCAGGTCCGCGATGACCCCTGTGTGATAGCTCAGGAGCGACCCAACCATAACTTCCAGCGGCTCGGCGGTCGCCAGCCGCTGACGCAGGGCATCCACCAAAGCCTGCCGCTCCTCCTGCGGCACAGCGTCAGCTGGACGCCCGCTGATTTGGTCGATGTTGATGTGAAGCCAGCGCGGCTCGACTGGGCACAGCGGGAACCCTTCGTCGATCAGCACCTTGTTCGCCTCGGCGATGAGGTTGATCAAGGGCACATGGCGAGGGTCAGCGAGATCGACTACTGCATAGATGTGCAGAACGCTCTCGGCCCTCCACGTCTCCGTCCCGTGCAGGAACGTCAAAGGCTGCACCTATGAACTCCGGAGTCAGAGGCTGATACCAAAACGGACGTGAAGCTTGCGTATCCCGGCAGTGTAGCCGCGGCATTAGTAGGTCATGGGGAGTCGAGTCCTCCATTCACGATCGCCCCCGTCGCAGGGTAGTTGTAGGTACTGATCGTCCAGACACACACCAGAAGGTCGTTCGTGTCGGCGAAGCCGGGTCCGGGACGGTACCGGCGGCCACCGAGAACGCCACGTGCACGCGTCGCCTGGCGGCGCTCTTCCGGCCACGCGTGCCACCGAGACGGCCGCCGCACCGGACGGAGGGCGCGGTGCGGCGGGCCCGATATCGTCCCGGGCCGTCCGGTGATGGCGCCTTTTGAATCTCCCCACCCCGTGCTCGGGGGTCGGACAGACCTGCTCGCCTTGATTCCCCACCCACAGGCCGCTGATCTGCGGACGGGCACCACAAGGGAGGGGCCGCCCGATAGCCAGCCAGGTCCAGGGGCGGGGCGGACTGTCCAGGGTGGCCGGAGGCCAGCGCGTAGCGCCGCCGGAGGCCAGCGCGTAGCGCCGCCGCAGGCGCCCTTGACCGGCCGACACGGCCCGCACACTCCACGAGCGGGCGGCCCCGGCCCTCATTGCCCACAGCAACCGAGTGGGGAACGAAGAGCAGCTGTGGGGGAAGTTGCGAATCCCCATCACCGGAACAACAGCGCGGCAACCGCTTACCGGATCACGCGCGGAACCAAAGGCCGAGGTGGAGGTGAGACCAGGCACACGATGTGGTGGCTGTCCTGTCGGGGAAAAGCGCGCCCCGGTAGTCGGAAGAGCGCTGGCTGCCGGGGCTCTTCCCTCGTCGGACAGCCTTTACACGCCCGGTGAGCGCACTCAGGTCCTGCGCTCGCTGCTGGAATCTCCGAGTCCACTAGGCAGGCCCCGTTTCACGCGATCCGCACTGGCATGCGATCAGCAGTGCCCGGTGAGCTGCCGGGCAACGGTTTCCAGCACTTCGTCGGAGAGAGTTCGGTCGGCGACAGCCCTCGCGATGAGCGTGGCACCGACGAGGGCGCTGAGGGTGATCATGGCCTCGGCGCGCGCCTCCTCGGAGTCGTTGCCGCCGAGGAGGTCGAGGTAGCCGCGGACCCGCTTCTCATAGGCTTCCTTCAAGGCCTGGTCGCCGCGCCCGGCGGCAGCGCCGAGGGTGACCAGCGCGCAGCCGGTGCCGGGAGAGTCGCGGTGTTCCCGTCCGAGGTAGGAGTCGACGAGGCCGGCATACCGGTCCTGCTCGCCCATCCCCGCGAGTTCTTCCACCTCCACCGGACGCTCGGTCAGAGCAGCGGCCGCAGCCTGTGCGATCAGGTCGTCCCGGGAGGCGAAGTGCTTGTAGAAGCCGCCGTGTGTCAGCCCGGCCTCCTGCATGATCTCGGCGACACCGGGACCGGCCAAGCCGCTCTCACGGACCTTGCGGGATGCGACGCGCAGCACCCGCTCACGGCTCGCCGCCTTCTCCACCCGCGAGTGCCCCATGCCTGCCTCCCGTCGAGGAACGGCGCAGAGCCGCCCATATCAAGATGATTTCCATCATACAAAAGGCGGCGGGCAATCATTACAGGCCGCCCGCATCCTCGCCCGTGCAGGCCGGGCCGAGTATCGGGGGCACCGGTGTCACACCGCGCTCGGCATGCCCGTCAGGTGACGTCGGTGCCCCACGGGTTGTCGATCGCGAGCAGCCAGCCGCCGTCGGCTTGCTTGCGGCATACGTCGGCGGTGCAGCCGCTCGCCTCCAGGACCGTGCCGTCGGGTGCGGTGCCGCGCAGTCGCCACCGCATGAGGTGCAGCGAGACGGTCTCGCCTTCGATGATCTTTCGGTGATCGACGATGAGTTCGGGCTTCAGAGCGATGAAGTTCTCGGCTGCGGTGCGTGCCCCCTGCATCCCGGAGAGGATGTCGCCGGACTGGGTGACGATGGTGGCGTCGGGCTCATAGCAGGCCAGCACGGCGTCAATGTCCCCGGCGTCCCGGGCGTCGACAAGGGTCGTGATCAGAGTGAGCGTGTTCGGGAAGTACACCTGTCGGACCTTTCCTGGGCGTCTCTGGGGCTGGCGCCCGACCCGGCCCCGGGCCGGGTCGGGCGCGGGGCCGCGTTACCGGTTGGCGGTGCCGCTCTGGGGATTGGTGAACATGGGGTGGCCCGCGACGGTCTTCTCCACGGGGACCTCCTCCTGGACGACGTCCCAGTGCTCGACCACCAGACCGTCCTCGAACCGGAAGATGTCCACCGCCAGCAGGGGCGTCTCGGTGGCACCGGAGTAGCGGCCGTGCGCCATGACCAGGTCACCCTCGGCGAGGACGGCACCCGGCTCGTACCGGGTGGTGGCCGGCAGCGAACCGGCGAAGGCACGCAGCCCCGCCTTCAACGGCGGGATCGTCGGATTGTGCTGGATGTAGTCCGGATGCACGTACCGGTCCAGCGCGGTGAAGTCCTGAGGACCGAACGCCTTGGCAAGTACGTCGAGGATGACGGCCTTGTTCTGCTCGGGTGACGTCTGAGACATGGAAGGTCCTCCACAAGAATTGTTGACCACTTGGACCACAACCAAATCATGTTGTGGTCCAAGCGGTCAACAAACCCGTAGGATGAATGTCGATGCACAGGACATGCAGCCGGGCCGACGGCCCGAACGGGCTTCGGAGAGGTGACTACTCGGACATGGGCAGGACACGCGGGTTCGACGAGGGCGAGATGCTGGCCGTCATCCGGGACCAGTTCTGGTCCCGCGGCTACGAGGGCACCTCGACCTACGACCTCATGGCAGCGACAGGCCTGGGCAAAGGCAGCATCTACAAGGCCTACGGCAACAAGCACGAGCTGTACCTGCACACCTTCGACGACTACTGCAAGACCCTCGTCGCCGAGGCGCGGCAGGCTCTCGCGCCCGAAGCCGGAGGTACGCCCCTGGAGCGCATCGGGCACTACCTCATGGACATCACCGGCCAGATGTCCCGCCAGTCACCCCCCGACGGCTGCTATCTCACCAAAGCCACCGTCGACCAGGCGGCCGCCGACGGCGCCGTCGCCAAGATCGCCAGGGATGCCTACGAGAACATCGCCGGCGCCTTCGAGTCCGCAGTGCGGGAGGCTCAGTCTGCCGGCGAGGTGGCCGCCGACAGAGACGCGCGAGGATTCGGATACCTCCTGCTGTCCGTGCTTCGCGGTGTGGACTGCCTGTCCCGCACTGGAGTGACCACCGACATACTCACGGCCACGGCCCAGGCCGCCCTCACCTCCCTGCGAGCCTGAGACTACGCACCGAGGCCGCGGGCGACAGACGTCCGGCGACGAGCGCGCCTCCGTCCGGCCGACCGAAGAACACGGCGGCGCGGTTCCGGGGTGCTCGGCGGTGCTGTCGAACCACCTGCCGAGCCCCGACCCTCAGACCAGGTTCAGCCTGTCCAGGAAGCTCGCTGCAACGGTCACGTCGCCGGCCACCCGAGTCACCTCGCGCCACGGAGCCCGGGTGGTCGACCAGGCCAGGAAGTCGAAGGTCGACGAGGTCACCACAGCTACCGGGTCTGGAGCTGCATGGGCGGCTTCCACGACGACGGCATCCCCGACCCGGCGGACAACGACGCTCGTCGATGCCGGTCCTGTCAGATCAAGGCCGATGGGCGCCTGAAGCGAGCGATACAGGTCGGGCTGCATCCTCGGGATTCCGGCCATGAGCCAGTAGACGGCGGGCCCGATCCGCTCTTCGCCCATGGGTGGCCGCGGAAGCTTCAGCGGCCCACGGGGGGCGAGGAGATCGAAGTGCAGGTGCGCGGCGAGGTCGAAGGTGAACATGTTCGGGATGGCGTGCAGTTCGTACGTCCCCAGGTTGAGCATCTCGGCAGAGGACGACGCCAGGGGCTCGTGCTGGAGGCCCTCGAACACAGGGAAGGCGATCTCCGCCTGAGCTCGCAGGAAGTCGACGATCGCGGCAGGCTTCCGCTCGCGAGTAGGACCGACCATGACCTCGTTCAAACGCTCGATGCCAAGGGGCGGATCCGGGTACTCCGCCACCCCTTGCACGGTTGCCACCAGCAGCGAGATGAGCTGACCGGCGTGCGAGAAGACATCCTTGACCGTCCAGCCCTCAGCGCCGCTGGGGCGCCTCCAGTCGTCATCGTCGAGCGACCCGGCAAGGGCGAGCACATCCTGCGCCAACAGGCGAAAGCCCGTCATCCCCTCAACGGTCATAGTGACCTCCACTCTCTTGGACCGGTCCGCAACTCGCCGTCACCAGAACGTCAGCCACAAGAGACGCCGCCGAGGTGCACGCCCACCCGCTTGATCCGCCGGTCTCGGGCGTGTGGCCCATCGAAGCAACGCCCGCCTCGCTCGGCATCCCGTGGCGTGCGTAGTAACGGACTCAGCGTCGCCACGAGCAGAGGCGCTGGGCGCACGGTCACCCCTTGAGCGGGGCGGGCGGCTTCCGTGACACACCGATCCCACCCGGCGCATCCAAGCACACACCCCAGGCGACCCGAGTCCAATGACTGGACTCAACGCGCCTCAAAGGGTTACGTTCTCGATGGGTCCATTCAACGGACTCATCCGTCGATCACGACACAAGGTGCCCTCATGACCTCATCTCCGCGCGTTCTCATGGTCGTCACGAGCAACTCCCAGCTCGCGGACACCGGCCGCTCCACCGGGCTGTGGGTGGAAGAACTCGCCGCCCCTTACCAGGTCTTCCAGAAGGAAGGCTTCGCCATCGACATCGCCTCCCCCAAGGGAGGCCGTCCGCCGTTCGACGACTTCAGCCTCGGCGAGGAGTACGTGACGCCCGCCGTCCGCAGTTTCCTCGACAATCCCGACAACTCTGCCCTCCTCGACGCGGTCGAACGTCTACAGGACGTCGCCGAGCGCCCGTACGACGGTGTCTTCGTCGTCGGCGGATTCGGCGTCATGTGGGACCTCGTCGGAGACGCCCACCTGCTGGCCGTACTCAGCCGCACGGCCGACGCGGGCCTCCCGCTCGCCGCTGTCTGCCACGCGCCGGCCGTCCTGGCCGACGTCCGCCTCGGCGACGGAACACCACTCATCCGGGACAGGACGGTGACCGGCTTCAGCGACGACGAGGAGAACGCCGTCAACCTGGGCGTCCACTACACGCGTACGGTCGAGCAGGCCCTGCGCGCCGCGGGCGCGACCTACAGCAAGAACGACTCCGTGTTCGTCCCTCACGTCGTGCACGACGGTAGGCTCCACACGGGCCAGAACCCCGCCTCTTCCGAGGCCCTCGCACTCGAGTTCGCCCAGGACGTGCGGTCATGACGACCGCACCGGTCCCCCCGGCCGATCTCGCGGCTTCGCTTGCCGACGCCCGGGTGATCGACCTGTCTCGTCCCATCGAGGCAGCCACGCCCCACAGCCCGCACCATGCCCCCTTCCAGATGGCGCTGTTGCGACGCCATGGCGACGTCGTACGAGAAGCCGGCCTCAGCGGCGCCAACGAGTTGATCACCATGGGCGCCCACACCGCCACGCACATCGACGCGCTCAGCCACATCAGTCTCAACGGCCGCCTTCACGGCAGCCACGACGCGGCCGAGGCCCAGCGCGGAGGCCGCTTCCAGGTGCTGGGTGCCGAGACGATCAAGCCTTTGCTGGGGCGTGGAGTCCTGCTGGACGTCGCCGCTCACCGCGGCACCGGGGCTGAAGGGCTGCCCCCGGGCTACGCCATCACGGCCTCGGATCTCCAGTCCACGGCCGACGCGGCCGGCGTGCGTGTCGAGAGCGGCGACACCGTCTTCGTCCGCACCGGATGGGCCACGACACGCTACGCGGACACCGACCGGTACATCGGCTGGGACACCGGTGTCCCGGGACCCGACCTCTCCGCGGCCCGGTGGCTGTCCGCCCGGGGCGTCGTCGCCACCGGCACGGACACCGCGGCGTACGAGGTTCTCGCCCCCGGGGCAGGCCATGCCCGTCTTCCCGTACACGGGCACCTCCTCGCCGAGGCGGGCGTACACCTGATCGAACAGGCCGCCCTCGACGAACTCGCCGCCCACGGTGGACGCATCTTCGCCCTGATAGCGGTACCTCTGCGCATCGTCGGCGCCACGGGCAGCCCCCTACGGCCCCTAGCACTGCTGTAGGCACAGGCCCGCAGACGGCCGACACAGCGACCGAGGACGGCTGTTGTCCCGTCGTCCCGCCATCAGCACGCACACAAGGGAGCCCCCATGAAAACCGCCGCGGAGCTCATCCGCGCCTTCACCCGGTCCTTCCGCCAGGGTGGCGTCGACGAGGCCGTACAACTCTTCGCAGACGACGCCACGTTCCAGCTTCCCTATCTGGCCTCTGTCAGCATCCAGTCCAGCTACCACGGCCGCGAGGAGATCAAGGGCTTCCTCCAACTCGTCCTCGATCTCTACCCCGACTGGGCATTCGATCCAGCCGACACCAAGATTCTCATCGACACCCCTGACCAGGCCTTCGCCGAGTACATCGCCCGGCCCACGGCCGCACCCACCGGACGCAAGATCGAGCACCTGTTCATGGGACGTCTCGTCGCCGAGAACGGAAAGATCAAACTCCTCCGCGAGGCCCTGAACACCGTCGCCGCGGCCCAGGCCCTGATGCCGGGAGGGCCTGCCGACATCCCCATGCCGGTCGGCGTCATCCGCTCCTTCTGATCCGCCACCGTATTTCCCGGCCGAACCACCCCTCGCCGCGGGGCCTGACACATGGCCAGGCCCCGCGGCACCCATACCTGAAGGCAAGGCCGTGACTACGGACAGCCGAGCGATGTTCTCGGCACACCGCCTCCCACTCTGGAGGACTCCCCCGAGGCCTCGCCGCCCGGTGCCGGTCGCCAGGCTCGGCCAATAGCCCGACCGCTTCCCGGCCCCGTGGTAGCCGGAGTGTCCGACCACGCGAAACACGTGATTCCTCGTACCGGGGACCGGCAACAGGCTGTGCGCCGACGGCACGACCGGCTCCACCGCCGACGCGGCCTCGTATCGGCCGATAAGGCTGAGCCCAGGGACCAGTGACCGACCGGACCGCCGTCACGGCGGCGGTACTTCCTGGAGGTTCATCATGAAAGATCTGCCCCCGCCGCCCACCCCGCACCTGGAAACCGCGGCCCAGGAACTCGCCGACGCCACGGCGCCCCACCCCCGGATCTACGAGATCCCGCCCCAGCAGGGCCGAGACATCCTGGCCGGACTGCAGGCCGGACAAGGGGTTCTCAAACCTCCCGTCGACGAGACCTGGGTCGCCGTCGACGCCGGCGAGTGGGGCACCGTCCGCACCCGTATCGTCAAGCCCGCGGGCGCCGTCGGCCCCCTCCCCGTGATCATCTACATCCACGGCGCCGGCTGGGTCTTCGGCGACGAGAACACCCACGACCGCCTCGTACGAGAACTGGCCACAGGGGCGCAGGCCGCAGCCGTCTTCCCTGTCTACGACCGGGCGCCCGAAGCCAAATACCCCACCCAGATCGAGCAGAACTACGCGGTCGCCCAGTGGGTCGTGGCCCATGGCGCCGAACACGGGCTCGACCCGACGCGCATGGTCGTCTGCGGCGACTCCGTCGGCGGCTGCATGTCGGCCGTCCTCGCCCAAATGGCCAAGGACCGTGGCGGCGTCTCGCTCGCCGCGCAGATCCTGCTCTACCCGGTCACCGACGCCGGTTTCGACACGCCGTCCTACCTGCAGTTCTCCGACGGCTACTACCTCACCCGGGACGGCATGCTCTGGTTCTGGGACCAGTACACCGGCGACGACTCCCAGCGCAAGGAACGCTACGCCGCCCCACTGCGCGCCTCCCTCGCCGACCTCAGGGGCCTGCCCCCCGCCGTCGTGATCACCGCCGAGGCCGACGTCCTGCGCGACGAGGGCGAAGCCTACGCGGCCCGCCTCCGGCAAGCGAGTGTCCCCGTCACCGCCGTACGCG
>NZ_JAGXJL010000068.1:0-42380 GCF_019091475.1 Streptomyces sp. GbtcB6
TCGGGTGCGGTGCTGATGACGCGCATGATCCATCACATGCGTGCCCGCGGGATCCGCTACGGCCTCCAGACCATGTGCGAGGGCGGCGGCACAGCCAACGCCACCCTTGTCGAACTCGCGGAATGACGGGGGCGGTCGGCATGCGACGGGATGTCTTCACCGACGACCACGAGGCCTTTCGGGGGCTGGTGCGGGAGGTCGTGGCGAAGGAGGTGGTGCCGCACTACGGCGAGTGGGAGAAGGCGGGGCGGATCCCGCGCGACTTCTTCGCGACGCTCGGCTCACTGGGCCTGCTGGGCATGGCGGTCCCGGAGCGGTACGGCGGGGGCGGACAGCCCGACTACCGCTACAACGTCGTCCTCCAGGAGGAGGCGGCCGCCGCCCTGGTCACCCTGGGCACCGTCCGCACCCAACTGGACGTCGTGCTCCCTTACTTCCTGGCCTACGCGAACGAGGAGCAGCGGGAGCGCTGGTTCCCCGGTCTGGCGTCCGGTCGACTGCTCACCGCGATCGCGATGACCGAACCGGGCACCGGCTCCGACCTCGCAGGCATCCGTACGACCGCCGTGCGCGACGGCGACGCCTATGTTCTCAACGGCGCCAAGACCTTCATCACCGGCGGGCTGCTGGCCGACCTGGTGATCGTGGTGGCGCGTACGGCGACCGATCCGGACGACCGCCGGGCGGGGCTCACGCTGGTCGTCGTGGAGGACGGCATGGCCGGGTTCGGGCGTGGCCGGGTGCTGGACAAGATGGGCATCAAGGTGCAGGACACGGTCGAGCTGGCCTTCGCGGACGTGCGGGTGCCGATGACCAACCGGCTCGGCGAGGAGGGCGCGGCCTTCGGGTACCTCGGCCACAATCTCCCGCAGGAGCGGATGACGGTCGCCGTCGGTTCGGTGGCGCAGGCGCGGGCCGCGCTCGATACGACCGTTGCCTACGTCAAGGAACGCAGGGTGTTCGGCTCGCCGGTCGCCGCCTTCCAGAACACCAAGTTCGAACTGGCCGCCGTCGCGGCCGAGATCGAGGCGGCGCAGGCCCTGCTGGACCGGGCCGTCCTGGAACTGGTCGACGGCAGGCTCTCCGGGGCGGACGCGGCGAAGGTCAAGCTGTTCTGCACCGAGATGCAGGCACGTGCCGTGGACCGATGTCTTCAACTCTTCGGCGGATACGGCTACATGCTGGAGTATCCGATCGCCCGGCTGTACGCGGACGCCCGCATCACGCGGATCTACGCGGGGACGAGCGAGGTCATGAAGGTCATCATCGCCAAGTCACTGGGGTTGTGAGCCATGTCCGTGGAGGACTTCGCCGGTCGGCCCGGCACCGCGTTCGTCGCGGGCGGCAGCGGCGGCATCGGCGCGGCGGTCGTACGGACGCTGGCGACACACGGCAGCGATGTCACGTTCACCTACCGGGGCAATCACGAGGCCGCGGCTGCCCTCGTGGACGACGTGAAGGCGCATGATCGCCAAGTTCGGTCCGTCCAGCTCGACTTGACCGACGAGGCGGCGACCGCCCGAGCCGTCACCGAGGCCGCCGAGACGTCCGGTGGCCTGCACACCCTCGTGTACGCCGCCGGACCGCACGTACCCATGACCCATCTGAGCCGGGTCACGCCCGCCCGCTACCGTGCCCAGCTGGAGGCCGACGCGGTGGCGTTCTTCAACCTCGTCCATCCGGCGCTGCCGTTGCTGAGGGCGAGCGGGGGCAGCGTCGTCGCCGTCACCACTGTCGCCACCCGCCGCTTCCCGGTCCGTGACGGGCTGTCCTCGGGGGCCAAGGGCGCGGTCGAGGCCGTCGCCCGCGCCCTGGCCGCCGAGGAGGGCCGGTACGGGGTCCGGGTCAACTGCGTGGCTCCCGGCATGCTCGACGACGGTATCGCCGCCCGGCTGATCGACACCGGTGAACTCGACGCGGAAGCCCTCGCGATCACCCGGCGCAACATTCCCCTGCGCCGGTTCGGACATGGTCAGGACATCGCGGAAGCGGTCTGTTTCCTCGCCTCGGACCGGGCCGCGTTCATCACCGGGCAGGCCCTGGCCGTGGACGGCGGCTACAGCGTCTGAGCCGACGTGCGTCAAGGAGTGATCGCCCGGCCGCCGACGTAGGCGGCCCGGACGAGATCGGCGGACAGCACGTCCAGCGCCTCGTGCAGCGGCACGTGGAGCAGGCACAGGTCGGCCGGACTTCCGACCGCCAACCGCCGTGGCCGGGCGGGCTGTTCGGGAGCGCCGAGAAAGAGCCGCAGGGCCGCCCGGGCTGTGACGGCCTCCCCGTCCTCCCGTGTGACGGCCGCCCGCATCACCGCCCACGGGTCGGGGGTGCCGTACGGTGCGTCGGTTCCGGCGGCCGGCGGGATGCCGGCCTCGGCCAGGCTGCGGCAGCGGTAGAGGTGGGGCCGGTCGTCCGGGGAGACATCGGTGGCGTACTCACGGCCTCGCTCGACGGGGAAGTGCGGCTGCGTCACCACGGTCACGGCGAGCCGCCGCAGCCACGGCAGGACCTCGTCCGGGATCACCGCGCCGTGCTCGATGCGGTCGCCCTCGACCGGTCCGGTCTCCTCCAGGGCGAGCAAGGTCACCAGCAACTGCACCCGGGTGACGCAGTGCACGGCGACCGGGCGGGGCCGCACTCCGGTGATGGTGGCCGCGAGGCCGGTGGGTGTGGGCAGGCTCTGGTCGTCGAGCATGATCTTGACCGGTGCCGTCGCGTCCATTCCCATGACGAGCACCCGCTGCGGCAGTACCGCAAGGGTCCGCGCGAGGCCGGACGCCGGGCGCGGATCGGCGTTGGTGAAGCCCGTGACGCCGCATCGTGCCGCACGGAGTCCCAGCCCGGCCAGGTCCAGCCGGACCGCTGGAACCAGGCGGCGCAGCCGCTCGTCCGACCGCCACAGCCGACCGTCACGGTCCGCGCCGTCGTCCAGGCCGGCCGACCGGAGTGCGGCGCTGTTCAGGAACCACATGGCGCCGCTGCGGTGCTGCACCCGTACCGGCCGGTCGGGCACGATCACGTCCAGGGTCCACCGGTCGAGTTCTCCGGCCACGCTCTCGTGGTAGCCGACGGCCCGCACCCATGCGCCTGGTGGACCCTGGCGCAGCGCCTCGGCGAGTCCGGCGGGTCCGCGTACGTCGCGGGGTCCGACCCGTACGGGGGCGGTCGCCGCCGCCAGCGCGGTGAGGTGGACGTGATGGTCGTGCAGTCCGGGCAGCAGCGCCCCGCCGCGCCCGTGCACGTCCGCCGGCCCTGCGAGGCGGGGGCCGAGCTCCGCGATCCGGCCGTCGGCCCCGATCCGTACGTCCACCAGGCCGTGCCCCTCGACCTCCACCGCCCTGATCAGCATCGCGCCGCCCGGCTCGCCGCGAGGGCGCCGGCGCAGGCGGCCATGGAGACGCATACCAGTTCGCCGCCGCCGCGCTCCAGGGAGCGCACGGCCGCGCGGGCGGCGTACAGCCCGGTGACCGGATCGGCGAGCGCGTCGCCGAGGAACACCGGGGCTCCGTGCTCGTCCAGGCCGGTCAGGCCGCCGGCCACGGCCGCGTCGTCGCCGAAGGCGACCCGGTCGTCGTCGCGGCCGTACCCGGTGATGCCGACCCACACCCTGCCCGGTCGGGCGGCCAGGAACTCCTCGGCGCGTACGCCCAGTCGCCGCAGGGCGCGCGGCCGGGAGGCCTCGATGACCACGTCGGCCTCGGCGACCGCGGCGGCCAGGGCACCGGACGCGAAGTCCAGCACCAGGCTCTCGTGGCCGTCGTGCAGCCAGTCGTAGAAGGCGGGATGCCCGAAGCGCGCCCCGTCAGGCCGCTGCGTGCTCTCCACCTTCACGACCCGTGCTCCGGCCAGCCCCAGCTGCCGAGCGCAGAGCGGCCCGGCCCACAACGCGGACAGGTCGACGACTCGCAGCCCGTCGAGGTCACGCGGCTCACGTGCGCCGAAGCGTTCCGCGCGTACCGGCCCACGACCTCCCAGGGCCTCCGCGTGCACCGCGGCCGGGATGCCGAGCGACTGGGCGGCGCGGGCCGCCCGGGTGGCCGACGATCGCAGTACAGCCGTTCGCAGATCGGTGCCGGGCACGGCGTCGAGGAGCGCGAGGAGCGCTGGGAGGGAGGCTTCGTCGTCCGGCCGGGCCAGGTTGATCGCCACCCAGCCGTCCTCGGCGGCCATGAGGTGGCAGGAGCCGCCCGCGGACACTTTCCCGGGCCGTTCGAACGAGGCCGACCTGGCGCGGCGGAACAGGACGTCGGGCAGATCGACCGGAACGCCCGTGAGCCGGGTGAAGTCGTCCACGACCTCGAACAGCGGTCCGAGACATGGTTCGACGTCGGCCGCCCATTGATCGAGAAGCATGTTCTCCATGAAGTGAACGCCCTTCTCCTTCAGGAGACGCCAGATTACACTTCCGGACCGTGGAGTCGCCTTTCACCTGCGTCGACCTGGACCGCGCCCTGCCGTCACCGGCCGGGACAGACCACGTGCGGGTCGCCATCGCGGCCCAACCAAGGGATACGAGCGAGGAGTTCGACGTCCTGCTCACGGCAGCCCCCGATCCCCCGCGCCCGTGGGTGGGCTGCGCCGATCCGTACGCCACCGCACGGCACGTGCACACCACCGTGACCCGCCATCCGGCAGCCAGCATGAGCCTCGTGCAGGTACTCCGGATGGGCCGCGCGCTCTCCGGGTCCGACCGTCTCGTTCTCGAATCCCTCGCCTACTCGACGCTCCAGGCGGGCCGGGACTTCCGCGCCTGGCTGGCCTCGGCCCGCCCCCGCGCCTCGCGCCCCGCCGCCGAACCCGTTCAGGTGCGCCGCGACGGTGCGCGCATGACACTCACCCTGGACCGCCCATGGGTGCGCAACGCCTTCGACGCGGCCACCCGGGACGCCCTGTGCGAGGCGCTGGAGGTCGCCGTGCTGGACCCGACGGTCACCCACGTCGACCTGCACGGCAACGGGCCCGCCTTCTGCAGCGGGGGTGACCTCTCGGAGTTCGGCACGTCGCGCGACCCCGCCGAAGCGCACCGCGTACGCGTTCATCGCAGCCCCGCCGCACTGCTCCAGAGGTGTGCTCCCAAGGTGACGGCCCATGTGCACGGCCCCTGCGTCGGCGCGGGCATCGAACTGGCCGCTTTCGCAGGATCGGTCACGGCCGCCGCCGGTACGACCTTCCGGCTTCCCGAGATCGGGATGGGGCTGATCCCCGGTGCCGGCGGCACCGTCAGCCTCCCGGCCCGCATCGGCCGCGAACGAACCGCGTACCTGGCCCTGTCGGGAGCTGCGACAGACGTGGAGACGGCACTGAGGTGGGGACTGGTCGACGTGAACCTCGCCACCGAGTCCGTCCATCCCCCGAAGGACCGGTGACGAGGTTCGTGCAGACTGTCCTTTCGCGTCAGCGGCGGCTACTGGCTACCGGACGAGTTCCCAGTCCTGGGAGCCGTCCGTGGCAGCCGTCTGCAGGGTGAGCTGCCCGCCGGCGGTTGCTCCGGTCAGGTACAGGCTCGTGTTCTTGACCGACTGCAGCTTGTAGAGGCCGTCGCTGGTCTTGACGAGGTTCCAGCTGCCGGTGGAGCTGTTGTCGACCCACTGGCCGATCTTCTGTCCGGCCGTCGCGCTGCCGGTCCAGATCGCCGCCGCGCGGCCGCCCGACTTGTTGAGCAGCGTGGTTCCGCCGCCCGGCTCGCTCACCACGTGCCAGAACTGGGTGTCGGGGTTGGCCGCCGAACCCGCGTCCTCCAGACGGACGTCGGGCACGTCACCGTTGCCGAGGTTGGCGTCGTTGGTCTTGTTCCCGGTGCCTATGACCTGGTCGGTCTTGCGGTTGAACAGCTGGTAGTAGGCGCCGACCGAGTTGCCGAGGTCCGTCTCGGCGTACGCGATCGTCGAGGTCCCCTGGTTGTTGAGGATCACCAGACGGCCCGTGTCGTCGACGTACTGGAGGTTGCGGCTGTAGCCGGCCTTCGAGGTGGTCTGGTACTCCTTCCAGGTGCCGTCGCTGCGTCCGGTCTGGTTGACCCAGACGCTCGCGCTGCCTGCCGCGTTGTAGACCAGGCGGCCGCCGGGCAGCCGGATGAGGACCGGGCTGCCGCCGGTCGCCAGGGTGTGGGAGCCGGTGTCGACCGGCAGGGAGTTGACGCCGGTTCCGGTGGCCGACCCCTTGAAGAACTCCAGCGGGTTGCTCGCGATCTGGTAGCGGGTGTTGGCGCCGCCGCCCCAGTACTCGTAGGTGATCATCCACTTGCCGTCGGTGGTGCGGACCACGTTCGTCATGCCGGGCCGGCCGCCGCCGATCTCCGACTTGCCGCTTCCCATGTCCTGGGTCAGCCCGGCGATGTCGACGACCGGGTCGCTCCACTGCGCCGCCTGGCCGTCCCACGTCCTGTGCACGAGGATCTGGCCCTGCGAGTCCGTGGCGGTGTCGTTGGCGGGGTCGAGGGTGGGAACGCCGGTGGTCGTGTCGAAGCCGGTGTAGTCGTTCTCGTCGGAGTAGTAGCAGACGAGCTTGCCCTTGTAGACCATCAGGTACGGCTCCCACACCGGGTCCACCTGGTGGTTGGTGTTGGCCGAGGCGACGTTCTGGCCGATCGCGCCCGCGCTGCCGCCCTGCCAGCCGCCGGTGGCGACGACGTTCTCGACCTTCCAGGTGGCCCCGTTGTCCGTGCTGGAGTAGAGCGCGATGGCCACGTCCTTGCGGTCACCGTCGTTGGTGGGCGTCCAGGTCGAGTCGGCCGCCTTGTGCTCCTTGTAGTAGTAGTCGTCGCCCGACACGACGCTGGCCAGCAGCAGGGTGCCCTGCTTCAGGTTGCCCACGTCCTGCGGCAGGACGTACAGGTACGGGTTGGTCCAGTTGCTGGTGTACTTCGCGTACTTGGCGTCGCTGGACAGATAGGCCGGTGCCTTCACCTCGGACAGCGACTGCCAGGTCGTACCGTCGTCGTCGCTCTTGTAGACGGGAAGCGTCTGCCCGTCGGCGCTTCCCGAGGCCGGGACCGTGGACTTCTCGAACGACGCGACCAGCCGGCCGTTCGGCAGCTCCGCCGACTTCGGGTAGACCGCGCAGTTCCCCCGGCCCTTGAGGCACGCCTCACTGCCGAGCTGATAGATGGTCCCGCCCGTCGGGGCGTACGCCTGGGCGCCGCCGGATGCCGGGATCGCCAGCAGTGCCGCGGCCGCGACGGCGGCTCCCAGCAGCTTTCTCAGTCTCTTTCTCTGCACAGCCTCTCCTTTGAGGTTGGTGGTCCTCGGGGTGACACCGACGGGCCTTCGTCCTAGACCCTCGCTCCGTCGGAACTCGCGGCGACGAGCACCTTCACGTCCCAGGCACCCAGCTCAAGCGCTGTGCCCATGGGGACGGGAGTGCCGTCGAGAACATCGGTCAGCTCGACGGGAGCCGCGACCCGCGCGGGCTCCCAGCTCCAGTTGTGGATCACGTGCACCCTGCGGCCGTCCGAGGCCGTGCCCGTGGTGGCGGTGACGGACGCCGGAAGGTCCTGCCATCCGCTGCGCGCGGCGGGCGCCAGCCAGTCGGCGAGGGCCCGGGCGAGACCGCGCCCCGGAGCGGTGCCGACGCAGGTGATGTGCCCCTCGCCGTGGCGGCGGGTGGTGATCGCCGGCCACCTGCCGAAGTGGGGGTGGTCGTAATGCGCGAGCACCTCGGCGTCGTGCACGGTCAGGCCGTCCGCCCAGTGTGTGGCCGTCGCGTGCGCGGGGACGTCGAGCGGGCCGTCGGGGGTGCCGGTGACCGTGATCCCGGCGGGCAGGTTGCTGAACTCGTCGTACGTCACGCCCGCCGCGTCGGCGAGACCGCCGGGGGCCGGCTCCAGCCGGGCCCGCGCCTCGTGGTCGGCGTAGGCCGTCCGCGGGCCGAGGACGAGATGGCCGCCTGCATGGGCGTAGGCGGCGAGCCAGTCCACGGTGGTGTCGTGGGCGAGATACAGGGCGGGCACCACCAGGACCGGGTGACGGCGGGCCGCTTCGGCGGGTGCCATGCCCTCCCGGTCACCGTCCGGGTCGTGGAGCTGCCGGGCGTGGACGATGCGGACCTGACGGCCGGCGTCGAAGGCACCCCGGTAGAACGGGTCGAAGATCCGGTGGTAGGAGGCCGGGTCCGGGTCGCCGTCTGCGGTCGCCAGGGGCGGGTACTTCTGCATCAGCCACTTGCTCGGCGTCGAGTAGACCATCGTGATGTCGGCGTCCGGCTCCAGCCCCGCGACGAGCGGTCCTGCCTTCTCGAACTCCGCGCCCAGCCTGGCGATTTCGGCGTACGTCCGGCCCGGGCGGCCGCTGTGCGGGAGGACGCCGCCCCAGTAGGTCTCGGCGCCGAAGCGCAGGGTCTGCCACTGCCAGTACTCGATCATCCGGGCGCCGCGCGCCACATGGGCCCAGGCGGCCTGGCGCCACTGGCCGTCGAATCCGGGGCGGTTGTCCCAGGGGAAGCCGATGGAGTTCGCGTTGGTCTCGGTGACCAGGAACGGCTCCTGGCGTGAGGAGAACATCCAGTCCGCGGTCTGGTACATCGACCAGACTCCGGTGGTCTTCCAGACCTGTTCGTGCTCGTCGGGCGTGGGATCGGGAAGCAGCAGGCCGTCCTGCATGTCGTAGTACGGGTTGCCGGAGGCGATGTCGAGGCGGTCCGACAACTGGTCGTCCTCGACGCCGCCTCGCGTGTAGGAGATGCAGGTGGTGACGAACTGCTCCGGGCGGGCGTACTCGCGCACGATGTCGGCCTGCCAGCCGATGAACTCGGTGACCTGGCGGGCCTGGAACTCCCGCCAGGCGACGTCGTACTGGGGCTGCTCGTTGCCGTCCGGGGTCCACAGGTCGGCCCAGGTGGACAGGCGGTGCGACCAGTAGACAAGGCCCCACTCACGGTTGAGGGTCTCGACGTCCCGGTACTTGTGGCGCAGGTGGTCGACGAACCGCTCGAACACGCCCCGGTTGTGCAGCAGGTGCAGCCCCGGCTCGTTGTCCACCTGCCATCCGATGACCGCGGGGTGGTCGTAGTACCGTTCGGCGATCTTCCGGATCACCCGCTCGGCGTGGAACCGGAACGCCGGGTGGGTGATGTCCACCTCCTGGCGGGCGCCCCAGCCGATCCGCTCGCCCGTGCGCCGCTCGCCGGTGATCTCCGGGTACTGCCGGGCCAGCCACGGCGGCACGGCGTAGGTCGGCGTGCCGAGGACCACGGAGATGCCGCGTTCATGGGCGCCGTCGAGCACGGGTTGCAGCCAGTCGAGGTCGAACCGTCCGTTCTCCGGCTCCCAGGTCGACCAGACCGACTCTCCGACGCGGATCACGGTGAAGTGCGCGTCGGCCATCAGGTCGAGGTCGGTCTTGAGCTGGTCGTCGGGCTGCGTGCCGCCGTAGGCCGGCGTGTACTCGTGGTAGTAGGCAGCACCGAACAGGACACGGGCGGGCAGGACCGCCATGGAGGGACCTCCAAGAGGGGGGAAGGGAGAGGGAGCAGGGTGTGGTGGCCGGCGCTTACTGCTTGACACCGCCGGCGGCCAGGCCGCTCTGCCAGTACCGCTGGAGCATCAGGAAGGCCACGACGAGGGGGATGACCGAGATCAGCGAGCCGGTCACGACGAGCGCGAGCATGTCGCTGCTGGCGCCGGCCCCGCCGTTCTGGGCCTGGGCCGCCCAGGAGGAGAGCCCGACCGTGACGGGGTACAGCTTGGGGTCGTTGAGCATGATCAGCGGCAGGAAGTAGTTGTTCCAGGTCGCCACGAGCGTGAAGAGGACGACCGTCACCAGACCCGGTGCCAGCAGCCGCAGGGCGATCCGGACGAAGATCCGCAGCTCGCCGGCGCCGTCGATCCGGGCGGCTTCCAAGAGGCTGTCGGGTACGGCGTCCTGGGCGTAGATGCGCATCAGGTAGAGGCCGAACGGGCTGACGAGCGAGGGCAGGACGATCGCCCAGGGGGTGTTGACCAGTCCCACCTTCGCGAAGAGCAGGTAGGTCGGGATCGCCAGTGCCGTGGTCGGGATCATGATGGCGCCGAGGACCAGGTTGAAGGCCGTGCCGTTGCCCCGGAACCGGTACTTGGCGAAGCCGTATCCGGCCGCGGTGGCGAGCAGTGCGGCGCCGAGCGCGCTGCCGACCGAGTACAGGACCGTGTTGAGCAGCCAGTGCAGGAAGACGCCGTCGTCGTAGGTCAGGGTCTCCTTGATGTTCGCCAGCAGTCGCGGGCTGTGCGAGAACCACAGGCCGAAGCTGTTGAACAGGTCCTGGGTGCTCTTGGTCGAGGCGATGGCGAGCCAGAAGAGCGGCAGGAGGAAGTAGGCGAGCACGGCCAGCATGACGATCGTCAGCGGGGTGCTGCGGCGTCGGACCGGGGAGCGGCGCCCGCGCGGGACCTTGGCCGCCCGACGGGACGCGGTGGCCCCGGAGGCTGTCGTGGCCGAGGTCGCGGGGACACGGGTCGAGGACTGGGAGACGACCGTCACGAGGTCCTCCTGCGGTTCGCGGTGATCAGCACGGCGTAGGAGAAGACCACGATGACCAGGCCCAGGAGGAAGGAGACCGCAGCCGCGTAGTTCACCTGCTGTCCGGTGAAGGCGAGCGTGTAGGCGTAGAGGTTCGCGGTGTACGAGCTGTCGATGACGTCGGGGGCGATGGTCTGCAGCAGTTTCGGTTCGTTGAACAGCTGGAAGCTGCCGATCACCGAGAACAGCAGGGTCAGCAGGAGCGCCGGCCGGAGCGCGGGCAGCTTGACCGACCAGGCGATGCGCCAGGCGCCGGCGCCGTCCACGGCGGCCGCCTCGTACAGCTCACCCGGGATGGTCCGCAACGCGGCATAGAGAATGATCATGTTGTAGCCGACGAACTCCCAGGTCACCACGTTCGCCAGGCTGCCCAGCATCCAGGTGTCGCTGAGGAAGTGCGGAACCGGCACGTCGAGCTTGCGGCCCAGTTGTGCGAAGGGGCCGAAGTCGGGGCCGTAGAGGTAGCCCCACATGAGGGTCGCGACCACGCTCGGTACCGCGTACGGGACGAAGATGCCGAGCCGGATGACCTTGGCGAGCCGCAGCAGGCCGCTGTCGAGCGCGAGCGCGAAGAGCAGCGCCAGCAGCAGCATCACGGGGACCTGGATCGCGAAGAACTCCGCGACCCGCAGCAGACCGTCCCTCAGGAGCGGGTCCTTCAGGGCGGTCACGTAGTTGTCCAGCCCGACGAACGTCGTCCCGCCGATGAGCCGTTCCTGGAACAGGCTGAGATAGGCGGCGTAGCCGAGCGGGGTCAGGAACAGCAGCACGAACAGCACCATGAACGGTGCGATGAACAACGGGCCTGCCGCACCGTGGCGCAGGCCACCGAGCCGGCGGCGCTGCGGCCCTGCTCGGCGCGGGTCCTCGGTGGAGGCCGCGGTCATGGCGGTCATCAACGGGCCTTTCTGGATGTGGGGAGGGCCGGCCGCGGGTCCCGGGGCCCGGGCGGCGAGCGCCGGGCCCGGGACCCGCCGGCGGTCAGGCGGACTTGACGGTGAAGCCCTGGCCCTTGGCGTAGGTGGTGAGCCGCTGCTGCCAGGCGTCGAGCGCGGCACCGCTGTCGGTCTTGTCGGCGAGGGACTTCCCGACGGTCTCGGTCCAGTCGGTGGCGGCCTGGTCGAGGAACGGCGGCCACTGGAAGTCGTCGCTGACCGTGTCGCTGATGCCGGCGAAGACCTGGTTCACCTTCTGGCCGCCGTAGAAGGTCGGCGTGGCG
Source organism: Streptomyces sp. GbtcB6 (assembly GCF_019091475.1). NCBI lineage: Bacteria > Bacillati > Actinomycetota > Actinomycetes > Kitasatosporales > Streptomycetaceae > Streptomyces > Streptomyces sp. GbtcB6. Next base: position 11,707 of record NZ_JAGXJL010000068.1, read on the forward strand.
CCGGCGAAGGACGGGTCGGCGAGCAGGGCCTTGGTCGCGGGGAAGAACGACTGCTCGGTGGCGAACATCTTCGCGCTCGCGGGGTCGCTGTTGAGGAACTGGGCGAACTGCGCGGCGGCGACGGGATTCTTGGTCGAGCGGATGACCGCGCTGGTCGAGCCGCCCCAGTTCCCGGACACGGGGCTCGACGCGTCCCACTGCGGCAGCGGAGCGGCCCGCCACTTGCCCGCCGTGGCCTTGGCGGAACCGGAGAGGAACGCCGGGCCCCACGCGGCGGTGATCCAGGTGGCGTACTTGCCCTTGTTGAGCCCGGCGTACCAGCCGTCGGTGAAGTCCGGGTCGGTGCTGATGACGCCTTCCTTCGCGAGGCCGCCCCAGTAGGTGCCGAGCTTCTTGGAGACCGCGTCGTTCACGTCGATGGTGATGTCGCTCTTGCCGGACAGGGCGTAGGGGTGGGCGCCCGCCTGCCAGAGCAGGCCGTGCCAGGCGGCGGCCTCGTTCGCCGCGAGGTTGGTCAGGTAGACGCCCGGGTCGGCCTTGTGCAGCTTGCGCGCGGCGGCGGCGAACTCGTCCCAGGTCGTCGGCGGCTTGATGCCGTGCTTGTCGAAGATGTCCTGCCGGTAGAGCATGCCGAGCGGGCCGGTGTCCTGCGGGATCGCCCAGATCTCGCCGCCGGAACCGCTGACCTGTGCCCAGGTCCAGTCCACGAACTTGCTCTTCAGGCCGGCGGCGCCGTAGGGGCTCAGGTCCAGCAGGCTGTCCGTGATGGTGAACGTGGGGATCGCCTGGTACTCCACCTGCGCCAGGTCCGGGGCGCCCTTGCCGGCCTTGATCGCCGTACGCAGCTTGGTGTAGTGGGCCACGCCCTGACCGGCGTTGACGACCTTGACCTTGATGGCCGGGTACTTCTGCTGGAAGAGGGCGACCTCCTTGTCGATGTTCGGGACCCAGGTCCAGAAGGTGAGCTCGGTCGGCGTCTTCATCGCCTTGTCGATGTCGGCCTGGGAGAGCGGCTTGGCGGAGCTGCCGCCGCTGCTCCCGCTGCCGTTGCCGCCGCTGCAGGCGGACAGCGCGACGCTGAAGGTCGCCGCCCCCACGGCGGCGAGGAATCCGCGACGGCTCGGGGAGGAGGACGTGACGATGGATCTGGGCATGGTGAACTCCCGCCGGTAGGGCGAAGGTGAGGGCATGCCTGCGGCGGCATACCGGGCAAGGGAACGCGAGGAGGTGACGACCGGGACTTCGAGCTCGGTGCGTGGAAGGGCACGTCGTCATCGGCTGCTCCCGGCTCGCGGTGCGAAGGGCGGACCACGAGGGGGAGGGCGGTCGGAGCAGGCGCCGGTGCAGCAACCCGCTCGGCGAGAAGGAGATGGTGCGGTGCCCGAGTCCCTGCGGGCGGCTGAGCCGGCATGGCAGGGAGGGGCAGACCGGGCAGCGGGCCGTGCGGCGGCTGCGGATGCGTTACAGGTCCGGCCCGGAATCCGTGGTCAGGGCCGACCGGGGCTGAAGTCGATCAGGAATGGTCGGATTGACCTCCATTCGGCGGCGCGGCCTTCGCGCCACGACGGGGACGCGTGGCGGGGCGCCGTGCTCCGCCCGGATTCGTACGGGTCGGAGCGGGCCCGGTAGACGCGCGAAGGACGAGTTCGACGGGCGGGTCGTTTGCCGGGGGCAGGTCGGCTTCGGGCTTCTCGATGGCGTGGACGAGAAGTCTCAGCCCTTCCTGGGCCACGGCGTCGAACGGCTGGCGCACGGTGGTCAGCGGAGGGGTCACGAACGCGGCCACCGGGATGTCGTCGAATCCGACGACGCTGACGTCGTCCGGCACGGTGCGGCCGGCCTCCGTCAGTGCGCGCATGAGGCCGATGGCCATGTCGTCGTTGGCGGCGAACACCGCGGTCACGTCGGGGTCGGCGGCCAGTTCCCGGCCCGCCGCGTAGCCCGATGCCGCGGACCAGTCGCCCTCGACGACCGACGGCTCGTCGCGGCCTCGTGCCTCCAGAGCCTCACGCCACCCCCGCAGGCGGTCGCGGGCGGCATACCAGCGCTGCGGACCCGCGAGGTGGTGGACGGTCTTGTGTCCGAGGTCGAGGAGATGCTCGGTGGCGGCCCGTGCCAGCAGGTCGGCGCCGACGCCGGCGGCCACGGTGCCGGGGCCCGTCGTGGCCACGGGCGCACCCAGGACCAGCACCGGTACCCGCACGTCGGTGGGTACCGCTCCCCCGTCCCCCTCCTCGTCGATCGGCTCGGAGATGACGATGCCGTCCACGCCCTGCTTGAGGAGCGAGTCGATGGCTCCGCCGACACCCCCCGGATCGCCTTCCAGGGTGTTGACCACACGGAGCGCGTAACCGGTGTCCCGGGCGGCCCGCTCGACGCCGATGAGAAGTGACGCGGGTCCGTACAGTGCCGTCCCGAGCGTCACCACGCCGATGGAGCGAGTCCGGCCGGAGGCCAGCGCCCGGGCCGCGTGGTTCAGCCGGTAGCCGAGTTCGTCGGCCGCGTCGAGAACACGCTTGCGCACCTCTGCCGAGACGTACGCCTCGTCGTTGAAGACCCGCGACACCGTCTTCTGCGACACGCCGGCCAGCCGGGCCACATCCACGCTCCGGGGCGCACCGGAAACGCCGGCCCGTCCTGCTGATGGCGTCATGATGTCTCCCGATGGCCGCGTTCCGCGCCGGTTGCTCCGACGACCTGACTGCGCAGCCATGTCTACGCAGTCAGAAGATGTCCGTCAAGAGTGCGGAACATATTCGTAATATGACGCTCCCGGGTCCGGCAACGGTCCAGGAGCGCCCCGTCGGCCTCGTGTCCTGCACAAACGGACTGCGTCCGTCCTCATCGCCCGGCAGCGACGTGCCCTACGATGACCCGCTCTGCGGGGACGCCGGCCCCGGACGCGTCCACCACGGCCACGACGCCCTCCTCCCACGGACTTTCCCCACAGGCGTCGTCGCCTGTACGTGACATCCCATCCCACCGAAGGATCGAGCAGCCGATGAGCGTGCCTGTCACCAACTGGGCCAGGAACATCAGATTCAGCGCCACCGGATTCCACGAACCGGAGTCGGTCACCGAGTTGCGGCGCATTGTCGCGCAGAGCTCCTCGGTGCGGGTGCTCGGCACCGGGCACTCCTTCAACGCCATCGCGGACACCCGGGGCGACCTCGTCTCCGTGGCTCGCCTGCCGCGCACGGTCGAGCTGGACGAGCGGGCCGGCACGGTCACGGTCGGGGCGGGACTGCGGTTCGGGGACATCGTCGCCGAGCTGCACGGTTCCGGCTTCGCGCTGCCCAACCTCGGGTCGTTGCCGCACATCTCGGTCGCGGGGGCGTGCGCCACCGGCACGCACGGCTCGGGCGACGGCAACGGCTGCCTGGCGACGACGGTCCAGGCCGTCGAGCTCGTCACCGCCGACGGCGAGCTGGTGACGATCGGGCGGGACGACCCGGAGTTTCCCGGTTCGGTGGTGGCGCTGGGCGCTCTCGGGGTGGTCACCCGGTTGACTCTCGACCTGGTGCCGGCCTTCGAGGTACGCCAGTGGGTCTACGAGGGGCTCCCTGCACCCACGCTGCGCGAGCGGTTCGACGAGGTGATGGCGGCGGCGTACAGCGTCAGCCTCTTCACCGACTGGCGCACGGACCGGATCGGCCAGGTCTGGCTCAAGCGCGTCACGGCCGAGGAGGCACCGGAGAGCTGGCTGGGCGCGACGCTCGCCGACGGCCCGCGCCACCCGGTGCCGGGGATGCCCGCCGAGCAGTGCACGCGGCAGTCGGGGGCGCCGGGGCCCTGGCACACCCGGCTGCCGCACTTCCGCCTGGACTTCACCCCGAGCAGCGGCGACGAACTCCAGTCGGAGTACTTCGTGGCCCGCCCCGACGCGGTGGCCGCCTTCGACGCCCTGGACGGCATCCGGTCGCTGATCTCCCCGGCCCTCCAGATCGGCGAGATCCGCACGGTCGCGGCCGACCGTCTGTGGCTGAGTCCCGCCTACGAGCGGGACGCCGTGGCCTTCCACTTCACCTGGCGCCCCGATCCGGTGGGCGCGGCACAGGCGGTCAGGGCCGTGGAGACAGTTCTGGCCCCCTTCGCGGCCCGCCCGCACTGGGGCAAGGTCTTCACCACCGACCCGGAGACGGTCCGCAGGCTGTACCCCCGCCACGACGACTTCCGGAAGCTGCTGAACGGGCTCGACCCCGCGGGAAAGTTCCGCAACGAGTTCGTCGGGCGCCACTTCCCCGTCGGGTAGTTCACACGCCGGCCCCTGCGCGGCGGCACCTGATGGCGCGGGGCGCGCCGGATCGGCGAGACGAGAAACGTACGCGAAACCTCTTGACGGCCGAAATGTGACTGCGTAGACATGACTGCGCAGTCGGAGATGACTGCGCAGTCAGCCACCCACGGTGCCGTACTGCCCCTCAGCCCATTGCCCGGTGACGCGTCGCGAGGTTCTTCCCGCCGGCCAGTGACCGACCCATCGAACGAAAGGGCGCCATCGTGGTGACCGTCGAACACAAGGACCGCCGTGCCGCCGATCAGTTCGTCGTGGGTGTGGACTTCGGGACGCTCTCCGGGCGAGCTGTGGTGGTCCGGGTGAGCGACGGCGCGGAGCTGGCGGTCGGCGAGTACGCCTACCCGCACGCGGTCCTCGACCGGGAGCTGGCCGACGGAACCCCGCTGCCTCCCGACTGGGCCCTGCAGGTGCCGGGCGACTACATCGGCGTCCTGCGCCATGCGGTCCCCGAAGCGCTGGCCCGTTCCGGGGTGCGGCCCGAGCAGGTGATCGGCATCGGAACGGACTTCACCGCCTGCACGGTTCTGCCGGTACGCGCCGACGGCACCCCCCTGTGTGAACTCCCCGGGCTCGCCGGCCGCCCGCACGCCTACGTCAAGCTCTGGCGCCACCACGCCGCGCAGGGCCAGGCCGACCGCATCAACGCCCTGGCGGCGGAGCGCGCGGAACCCTGGCTGGAGCGCTACGGCGGCCGGATCTCCTCGGAGTGGGAGTTCGCCAAGGCCCTCCAGCTGCTGGAGGAGGACCCGGAGATCTACGACCTCACCGACCGCTGGGTCGAAGCGGCGGACTGGATCGTGTGGCGGCTGTGCGGGACGTACGTCCGGAACGCCTGCACCGCCGGGTACAAGGGCCAGTTCCAGGACGGCGCCTACCCCTCAGCCGACTACCTGACCGCCCTCAACCCCGCGTTCACCGACTTCGTCACCGGGAAACTGGACCAGCCGATCGCTCAGCTCGGCGCCCTGGCCGGACGGCTCACGGCGGAAGCGGCCGCATGGACGGGACTGCCCGAGGGCATCGCGGTCTGTGTCGGCAACGTGGACGCCCATGTGACGGCGCCGGCCGCCACCGCGGTCGAGTCCGGCCGGATGGTGGCCATCATGGGCACGTCCACCTGCCATGTGATGAGTTCCGACCGGCAGGGCACGGTGCCGGGCATGTGCGGGGTCGTCGACGGCGGCATCCTGCCCGGTCTGTGGGGTTACGAGGCCGGTCAGAGCGGGGTCGGTGACATCTTCGCGTGGTTCCTGCGCACGGGGTTCCCCGTCGAGTACGCCGAGCGGGCCGAGCGCATGGAGCGCACCCCGCACGAGTACCTGACCGAACTCGCGGCGAGGCAGAAGGTGGGCGAGCACGGCCTGATCGCCCTGGACTGGCACAGCGGCAACCGGTCCGTCCTGGTCGACCACGACCTCAGCGGCGTGGTGCTGGGTCTCACTCTGTCCACGCGCCCGGAGGACGTCTACCGCGCCCTGCTGGAGGCGACCGCCTTCGGCACCCGCACCATCATCGAGGCCTTCGAGTCGTCCGGGGTTCCGGTGCAGGAGCTGATCATCGCCGGTGGACTGACCAAGAACGCGCTGCTCATGCAGATCTACGCCGACGTCACCCGCCGCCCGCTCGGCGTCATCGACTCCGCGCAGGGTCCCGCCCTGGGCGCGGCCATGCACGCCGCGGTCGCGGCCGGCGCATATCCCGACATCCGGGCCGCGGCACACGCGATGGGCAGCGCCCGTCCCGGCATGTACCTGCCCGACCCGGACCGGGCCGCGGCCTACGACCGCCTGTACGCCGAATACCGGCTGCTGCACGACCACTTCGGCCGCGGCGCCAACGACGTCATGCACCGGCTGCGCCGCATCCGCGCCGAAGCCTCCGCCTGAACGCGCGGCCCCCCGCGGTTCGCGGCCACTGCACTACCCCTTTGAAAGGACACCTCATGGCGAGCGACTCCACGCACCGGCTCCCTGGCGAGATCTGGTTCCTGACCGGCAGCCAGGGCCTGTACGGCGAAGAGACCCTGAACCAGGTCGCCCACCAGTCCCAGCGCATAGCGGAGCTGCTGGACACAAGCACCGAGATCCCCCTGCGGATCGTGTGGAAGCCGGTCCTCACCGACTCCGACTCCATCCGCCGGCTCTGCCAGGAGGCTTCCACCACCGACACCTGCGTCGGTGTGATCCTCTGGATGCACACCTTCTCCCCGGCCAAGATGTGGATCGCCGGCCTCAGCGCGCTGGACCGGCCCGCGCTCCATCTGCACACCCAGTACAACCTGTCGCTCCCCTGGTCGAGCATCGACATGGAGTTCATGAACCTCAACCAGGCCGCCCACGGAGACCGCGAGTTCGCGCACATCGGGTCCCGCCTCGGGGTGAACCGCAAGATCGTGGCCGGCCACGCCAGCGACGCCCGCGTGCAGAGCCGCGTGGCCACCTGGTGCCGGGCCGCCGCCGGCCGCCACGCGTCGCGCACCCTCAGGCTGGCCCGCTTCGGCGACAACATGCGCGACGTCGCCGTGACCGAGGGCGACAAGGTCGAGGCCCAGTTGCGGTTCGGGTTCTCCGTGAACACCTACGGCGTGAACGATCTGGTCAAGGTCGTCGACGCCGTCGAGGAGAAGGCGGCGGCCGAGCTCGCCGCGAGCTACGTCGACGAGTACGACGTCCGCCCCATACTCCGGCCGGACGGCGTCCGCCACGAAGCGCTGCGGTACGCCGCGCGCCTGGAGCTCGGTCTGCGTACGTTCCTCGACGAGGGCGGCTTCACCGCCTTCACCACCAACTTCGAGGACCTCGGCGGCCTGCGCCAGCTGCCCGGACTCGCCGTCCAGCGGCTGATGGCCGACGGATACGGCTTCGGCGGCGAAGGCGACTGGAAGACCTCCGCCCTGCTGCGCACGATGAAGGTCATGGGCTCCGGACAGCCCGGCGGCACCAGCTTCATGGAGGACTACACCTACCATCTCGGGCCGGGCGAGCCGCGCATCCTGGGCGCCCACATGCTGGAGGTCTGCCCGTCCATCGCGGCCGACCGCCCCAGCTGCGAGATCCACCCGCTGTCGATCGGCGACCGCGAGGACCCCGTCCGTCTGGTCTTCGACGCCGCCCCCGGCCCCGCCGTGGTCGTCGGCCTCTCCGACCTGGGCGATCGCTTCCGGCTCACCGCGAACACCGTGGACGTGGTGGCCCCCGGCCAGCCCCTGCCCCGGCTTCCGGTGGCCAGGGCCGTGTGGAAGCCGCGCCCGTCGCTCGCCGAATCCGCCGAGAGCTGGCTGCTCGCCGGTGCCCCGCACCACACCGTGCTCAGCTCGGCCGTCGACATCGAGACGCTCACCGATTTCGCCGCCATGACCGGCGTCGAACTGCTCGTCATCGACGAGAACACGACCACCGGGCAGTTCGCCAAGGAGATCCGCTGGAACGCCGCCTACCACCGGCTCGACCAGCCGCTGTGAGCACCCCGCCCTCGGACGGAACCGTCCCGTCAGCACGGCAAGAACAAGGAGCACCGATGACCCTCACCGTACGGGACGGCCTGCGCCAGGAGGTGCTGGCGGCGAATCTGGCCATACCCCAGGTCGGTCTCGCCACCCTGACCTGGGGCAACGTCAGCGGAGTCGACCGTGCGGCGGGGGTGTTCGTCATCAAGCCCTCGGGGGTCCCCTACGACGACCTCTCCATCGACAGCCTGGTCACCGTACGGCTGGCCGACGGCGCGGTCGTCGACGGCGACCTGCGCCCCTCCACCGACACCGAGACCCACCGCTGCCTGTACCTCGCGTTCCCGTCCGTCGGCGGAGTCACCCACACCCACTCCACCCACGCGGTCGCCTTCGCCCAGGCGCGCCGGGACATCCCCGTCCTGGGCACCACCCACGCCGACACCTTCAACGGGCCCATCCCGTGTACTCCGGACCTCACTCCGGAGCAGTGCGCCAGGGACTACGAGTACAACACCGGCCGCGTCATCGTGGATCTGCTGAAGTCGGACGACCGGAAGGCCGCCGAGGTGCCCGCCGCGCTGGTCGCCAACCACGGCCCGTTCACCTGGGGTGCGAGCGCGCGCAAGTCCCTGGAGCACGCGATCATCTGCGAAGCCGTCGCCGACATCGCCATCCACACCCTCGCCCTGATCCCCACCGCCCCGCCGCCCCGGCATCTCCTGGAACGGCACTACACCCGCAAACACGGCCCCGACGCGTACTACGGCAACCCGGAGGTGACGGCCCCGGCCCCGTCCCGCTCCCGGTGACGACCGCCATCGGCGCGGGCGCTCAGGCCAGGGACACCGGTAACTCCGCCTGTCAGTTCAGGGACTTGACGAGGCGTTCGATCCGCGCGGCGACCTTCTCGGCGGTGCCCTCGACGTAGAAGCCGTCGCGTGCCTCGTAGGTGAAGTTGTCGTAGTTCCAGCGGTCGGGCATGTTCTTGGCGCCGCCCTCGAACATCGACATGACGAAGGTGCTGGCGAACGGGGACGCCTTGCGGATGGCGTCCGCCGTGCTGGTGGACAGTTCCGGCTCCACGCCGGCGAACACGCCCTTGCCGACCTGGAAGACCCAGACCGGTACCTCGACGGTGTCGGTGGGGGTGTAGGTGGCGGTCTTCACCGGGCCCGTGGGATGGTCGGTCTCCATCTGGGTGGTGGTGACGTCGTCGGTGAGCAGCCGGACCGTGACGTTCTTGCCGCTCTCGTACCTGGTGATGGCCTGGGACACCCGCACGATCTCGTTGCCCAGGCGCTCGCCCTGCGCGGTCAGCAGTGCGAAGCCGGCGTCGTGCAGGTCGACGCCGTAGGTCCACGCCCCGTTCTTGTCGATCGTGTAGCGCTTCGAGCGGTAGGCCGGGAACTGGTCGCCGCAGGCGCCGACGAGCCAGAAACCGACGGCGCCGGGGTACTGGCTCTCCACGTGCGCGGTGGCGGCGCCGGCCAGGTCGGCGGTGATCGGCAGGCTGCCGTCGCTCATGACGGAGTCCTGCATGACACAGGACTGCACGTTGTAGTTGGTCAGGACGGCGATCGGGTTGCCGTCGAGATCGTTGAACCGGGCGACGTACACACCGTGGTCCGAGGTGCCCTGCTCGTTGACGCCCAGCCAGTAGCCGTCCGCGGTGGGCGCGTTGCGGTTGACGTTGACGTCGGCCGCACCGCGGCCGTAGCCGACCTGGGCGTCCTGAAGGTTCTTGACCGCGTCGGCGACCGCGCTCTTGGTGGCGGTGACCATGTTCTGCACGTACGTCGCCGCGCCCGCCGACGAACTGCTGTCCGCGACGTGCGGTGCGGAGAAGCAGTGCGTGACGGTGACCATGATGTTCGCCGCCGCGATGCCGGTCGCCGCGGTGATGGCCGCACGCATCAGCCCGATCGCCTCGGCACTGATCGAGGTGAGGTCCAGTACCGCCAGGGCGACACGACGGGAGCCGGACTCGACCAGCAGGACCCGCACATTCAGGTCGTCGTGCACCGAGGTGAAGTTGTCCAGGGGCAGGATCGAGGCACTGGGCGTGAACGCGGCCTTGCCGGCACCCACCTTCAGCCCGGTCGCCGTCTTCGTGGCGGCCCCGGCCGCCGTCGCGCTGCCCACGACGGCCGTGGCCGCCACCGCGAGGGTCGTCGCCGCGACGAACGAGCGGCGGCTCACGTCTCCGAAATGGCCCGCTTGGTCCATCTGGATCTCGTTTCGTTCAGACATCGCAGTCCTCCACAGGAAAAAGACAGGCCCGTAACCGACTGCCGGCGCTTTCGATCGATTGGCTCGGTATGCGTCGGCAGCGGCGCCATAACACCGAGGAAGCATCACAGCGGTTGCAGGAAACAGCAATTCGCGGGACGCAAGCTCAGCTTTCACAGCAGGTATCGACGGCTTGATTTCGTAGGGAACCTTCTCGCCATGCTCGGCAAGAACACCGGTCGGAGGCACACCGTAAAACCACCCGATCACATCACACGGAATACAGCGCAACCTCACAGGACGAATTCACAGTTTCCTCAGAGCCTCGGATGCCTTGCCGACCCGAGCCCCGAGCAGCGGCACTCCGGCGATCCGGGCGACGGAGCCGCCGTCCAGGTGCCGCACACCTCGGCCGGCCCCGGCGGGCGGCAGGCCGGATCAGGCCTGCCGTGGCCGGGAGGGGGCCGTCCCCGGAGCGAAGCCGAAGCCCCCGGCCCGGAAACCGAAGCGAAACCCACGGCCCGGGAAAAGGGAGGCCAGCGGACCGATCGCGCGCGGGGAAGGACGCGGCAACCTGAGGCGGCTTCGCCGGGCTCGGCAGGTCGCCCGGACGGCACGCGGTCGCCGCAGCACGACGAACATGCGTACCGGCGCTGCCAGGTGGCGTCCACCGAGCGTTGCGCCCATTACCACCGGACCGTCTCGACCCGGTCGGGATACTCACAGTCCTCGCGGAGCTGTCCCGGGGCCCCGCCGGGCGGGTCCGGAGCGCACCGGCCTCGGCCTGCGTGGAGATCTCATATGCACCCTCGGCAGCGGACGCCCGCCCACGGAGCGCCTCGGCACCCGCGGTTGCCGCGTCAAGACCCGGTCACGGTCCGTACGCGAAACACTTTCGGAAACCTGCTCGTGACACGCCGCTGCCGTATCCCAATACTGTCCTCACATTTCCGTTCCGCTCATTCCCGCCAGAGGAACCGCTCAAAGGAACCGAGTTGAGACGTAATCTGATGCAAAAGGTGCTCGGGGCAGCAGCAGCCGCGGGCATCGGTGTTGCATTCACCATCGCCGCCGCGACGGGTGCGTCGGCATACCAGCCGAGCCCCGCGAACCTCTATACGGCGACGAATTCCGCTGCCTGCAACAAGAGTCCCTGCGTGCTCTACCCGAAGTCGGCCCAGTTGCCCAGCGGGCGCATCGTGGCGACCTTCGAGGACAGCGAGACGGCTCCGGTGGGGCAGACGATGCCCATCTACAAGAGCGACGACTACGGCACGACCTGGGCGAAGCTCTCCGATGTGAAAGCGCCCGCCTATCTGTCCAGCGACTCCGCGTATGCGAAATACACGAGCAACTGGACGAACCCGTATCTCTATGTTCTTCCGCAGAGCGTCGGGAATCTGAGCGCGGGCACGCTCCTTCTCGCGAGCATCGTCTCGGGGGACGACGCCTACTACCAGGAGCAGAAAGCGGCGAATTCCAGCTGGACGCCGACCAGCGACGGCGACCGCAAGAACGTGTCGCTGGCCCTGTACTCCAGCACCGATGACGGGGCGACCTGGAGTTTCCAGAACATCATCGCCGCCGGCGGCTGGCAGGGCGGTAGCGCGGGCAGCCTCGGCCGCACCTCGACCGCCAACACCTACAAGCAGGTCGACCCGGTGTGGGAGCCGCATCTGCTGGCCCACAACGGACAGCTGATCGCCTACTACTCCGACGAGAACGACTACACGGGCTACAACACGAGCACCGGAGCCCCGACCCTCGACACCGCCAACGACACGGCGACGGACTCCGGCGGCCAGGTCCTCATGCACCGGACGTGGGACGGCACCAGCACGTCGGCCTGGAGCAGTCCGGTCGTCGACGTGCCCGGCTCGACCGTGGACATGGGCAGCGGCAAGACGGAGATCGGCGGCGGACGCCCCGGTATGACGACCGTCGCGCCCACCACCGACGGCAAGTGGATCATGACGTACGAGTACTGGGGCGGCGGGACGAACGTCCGGTACCGGATCGCGGACGACCCGACCAAGTTCTACGCGGGCACGGACGCGGCGATCACCTCACTGCCGGTGCCCTCAGGGGGCAGCGCCCTGTCGACGGGCGGCAGTCCGGTACTGCTCCCGATGCCCGACGGCCGGATCGTCTACAACGCGGCCGGCAGCGGAAGCGTGTGGGTGAACGAGTCGGGGCTGAGCACCGGCACCTGGAAGCAGTACCAGACGCCGATCGCCGCCGGGTACAGCCGCGACCTCCAGTACGTCGACGGAACCGGACGCGTGCTGGTCCTCCAGGCGTCCTGGAGCGGCACGAGCGTCGGCCCCGTGAAGTACGCCGAGGTCGATCTCGGCCGGTCCGACGGCGCCTACTACACCCTCGTCAACCGGCTGACCGGTCAGGCGCTCGCCCCGGCTTCCGGCAAGACGCAGGACGCCAACCTCACCGGCAACGTCCCCGACCTGGTCACGAGCGCCGTGAGCTCCTCGGACGACACCCAGCGGTGGCACACCACGGCCAAGGGCTCCAACATCACCCTGCTCAACAAGGCCGGCGGCCGCTCGGTCGCCATCTGGACCGGCAGTGCGACGGCCGGGCAGAAGCTGGCCCAGTGGGTCGACGACGGCGCCACCGACAAGCAGTGGACCCTGGTCGCCTCCTCGACCAGCGGCTACTACAAGCTCCGCTCGGTGCTCAACACGGGCCTCTACATGACGGGCGCGACCGCAGGCGGCTCCGTCACCGTGGCCGCGTCGACCACCGACGGCTCGCAGGACTGGCAGCTGGTCCAGGACCCGCTCCCCACGGACTCGACGTTCACGCTGAAGGGCAGCTACTCCGGCCGCTGCCTGGACGTCCCGAACGGCGCGACCGGTGTCCAGGTGCAGATCTACGACTGCTCGGGCAACGCCAACCAGACCATCACCCAGACCGCCGCGGGCGAGCTGCGGATCTCCGGGAAGTGCCTGGCCGCGAACGGCGACGGCACCACGGCGGGCACCCAGCTGATCCTGTGGGCCTGCAACGGCAAGAGCAGCCAGAAGTGGTCGTTCCGCCTGGACAAGACCATCGTCAACCGATCCAACGGACTGGTCATCGACGTCACCAACTGGGGCACGGCGAACGGCTCGAAGGTCGAGCTGTGGACCGGCCTCGGGACCGCCACCCAGCAGTGGAGCAGGAGCTAGTAGTCACAGCAGCGGGTGCCGGAGGGTTGTATGCCGGCACCCGCTGCTGTTGGCTTGCGCAGGAGTGCCAGGTCAGGGGCCAGTGGGAGAACGAGGGCAGTGACCGTTCAGGACAAGGGACAGCTGGACGCCCAGTACGGCGTGCTGACGAGCATCGCCCAAGAGGCGGGCGTGTCGCTCAGCACGGTGTCCAAGGTGGTGCACCGGCGCCGCGACGTGGGCGCGAAGACCCGGACCCGGGTCGAGGAGCTGCTGGACCGGTACGGGTACGTCCGCCCGTGGGACCAGGAGACCACGGCGTCACAGCAGATCATCGCCGTCTTCCGGGACCTGTCGGGCCCGTACACGCTGGAGGTGGTGCGCGGGATCGTGGACGCCGCCGGCGAGCTCGGCGTCAACGTGGTGACCGGGACCACGAACCGGCGGTCCATCGCGCAGTGGCTGGAGGAGTGCGTGGCGCTCGGTGCCGCCGGGCTGGTCATCGTGATCTCGATGCTGTCCGAGGAGGACCAGCGGCGGATCGTCGAGCAGCATCTGCCGGTGGTGCTGGTGGACCCGCTGAGTGCGCCGTCGGCAGACATCCCGAGCATCGGTGTCACCAACTGGAGCGGCGCCCGGGAGGCCGTGCAGCATCTCCTCGGCCTCGGCCACACCCGCATCGGCATGGTCGCGGGCCGCTCCCACTCGCTGGCCGGTTCGGCGCGGCTGCACGGCTACCGGGCCGCGCTGGAGGAGGCCGGGATCGACTACGACCCGGCGATCGTGCGTTCCACCGACTTCGACTACGACGAGGCGCTCAGCGCGAGCCGGCACATCCTGCGCGGCGAGCGCCCCCCGACGGCGATCTTCGCGGCCAGCGACGCACAGGCGCTGGGCGTGCTGGAGGCCGCCCGGCAGCACGGACTGCGTGTGCCGGACGGCCTCGCGGTGATGTCCTTCGACGACACCCTGGTGGCGGCGATGGCGTCCCCGCCGCTGAGCGCGGTGCGCCAGCCGTTCGAGGAGCTGGGGCGGGAGGCGACCCGGGTGCTGCTGGCGGTGGCCGAGGGCCGCCCGCCCGCCTCCCCGCGCATCGAACTCGCGACGGAGCTGGTCCTGCGGACCTCTACGTCAGCGCCACCGGCACCCCGTGATGCCGAATGACCGTGGCGTCACGCTGCTCACCGACCAGTTGAACGCTCAGTTCGTTCGGTGTGGCGCGGCTGGAGGAGCCCGCGTACAGCAGGATCTCGCCCGGCTCGACGATCCGGTGACCGTCCAGGCCGGTGAAGGCCAGGCGGTCGGTGTGGACGTCGAAGCCGACGGTCTTCTCCTCCCCCGGTTCCAGCGGCACCTTGGCGTATGCCAGCAGTGCCCGCACCGGCCGGGTGACCTGGGCGACCGGGTCGGTGAAGTACAGCTGGACCGTCTCGGCACCGGATACGGCACCGGTGTTCCGCACCCGTACCGAGACCGTGAACCGGCCGTCGGTGGGCACCACTTCACGATCGGCCGCCAGCCCGTCGATCTCGAACGTCGTGTACGACAGCCCGTGGCCGAAGGGGAACGCGGGCGTCGGATCCAGGTTGGACAGCCAGCTCTGCCGGTCGCCCAGCGGCGGGTGGAGGTAGGTGTACGGCTGCCCGGCGGGCGAGTTGGGGATCTGGACCGGCAGCCTGCCGCTGAAGTTCGCGGCGCCGGAGAGAAGTCCGGCGACCGCGCGGCCGCCCTCCTCCCCCGGCAGGAAGACCTGCACCATGGCCGCCGCATCGGCCGAGAACCGCCCCACGGCGTACGGCCGCCCGCTGCTGACCACCAGCACCACCGGCCGCCCCGTCGCGAGCACCGCCTCGACCAGCTCCTCCTGCACGCCGGGGAGCCGAAGGTCCTCCACGTCACAGCCCTCGCCGGACGTACCGATACCGAACATGCCGGCCTTGTCGCCGACGACCAGGACGGTCAGGTCGGCCGCGCGGCTCGCCTCCACCGCGGCCGGAACGCCGGACCGGTCCTCCTCACGGATCGGGCAGCCCTGCTCGAACACCCAGTCCACATCAGGCAGTTCGGCGGCGAGCGCAGCGCGCAGCGACAGCGCCTCCACCCCGTTGCCGAGGTCGTCGCGGTCGGCGAGGACGTGGTTGGGGAAGCTGTAGCAGCCGAACATCGTGCGGACGTCGTCGGCGCACGGGCCGATCAGGGCGATCCGGCCGGCTGAAGGGAGCGGCAGGCCGCCGGAGTTGGACAGCAGGACCGCGCTCGACTGTGCGACGGCGTGGGCGAGTTGCCGGTTCACCGGCTTGTCCAGCTCCAGCTCGCCGGCGCGCAGGGCGGGCGGCTCGGGGCTCCAGTCGGGGTCGAGGAGCCCGAGCGCGACCTTCTGCCGCAGCACCCGGCGCACGGCCCGGTCGACGTCGGCCTCGCTGACCTCGGAGCGCCGTACCGCCTCGACCAGGGCCGGGCCGTAGCCGCGCTGGTCCGGGAGTTCGACGTCCAGTCCCGCCGCCAGGCCCAGCGCTCCGGCGGCCGACAGGTCGGCGGCCACCCGGTGCGCGTTCACCAGGAACGGCAGCGACCAGTAGTCGGAGACGACGGTGCCCTGGAAGCCCCACTGGTCGCGCAGCACGCCGGTCAGCAGCCGGCGGCTCGCGGCGGGGGCCTCGCCGTCGATCTCGGCGTAGGAGTTCATCACGGAGCCCACGCCGGCGGCGACGGCCCTCTCGAAGGGCGGCAGGATGACATCGGTGAGCTCGCGCCGGCCCATGCCCACGGGGGCGTGGTTGCGGCCTCCCATGGAGGCCGAGTAGCCGGCGAAGTGCTTGAGGGTGGCGTACACCCCGGCGCTCTGCAGGCCCAGGACGTACGCCTCGCCCATCTCACCGGCCAGGTACGGGTCCTCGCCGTACGTCTCCTCGCAGCGGCCCCAGCGGTAGTCGCGGATGACGTCGACGACCGGGGCGAGGCCCTGGTGGACACCGGCCGCGGCCATGTCGACGCCGATCGCGGCGCCGACCCGGCGGATCAGGGCGGGGTCGAAGGTGGCCGCCATACCGAGCGAGGTGGGGTAGATGGTGGCGCCGTAGGCGGTGAAGCCGGTGAGGCACTCGTCGTGGGCCATCGCCGGGATGGCGAAGCGGCTCTGCCCGATGATCTGCCGCTGCCGCTCGGCCAGCACACGGGCGTGGTCCAGGGCGGGGCGGGGCAGCGTCCCGTAGGGGCGGGTGAGCTGACCGAGGCCGTGCCGGGCGGTCTCGTCGAGGTCGCCGACCCGGCCGAACAGGTTGGTGCCGGGGGCGACCTCGGGGCCGGCCGGTTCGACGTCCTCCCAGGCGCTGCCGAGCTGGGCGACCTTCTCCTCCAGGGTGAGCCTCGCCAGCAGTGCCTCGACGCGCTCCTCGACCGGGCGGGCGGGGTCGGACCAGGGGCGGTCGTCGTCCGCCGGGGAGAGATCGGCGTGGTCCGGCGTGGTGGTCGTCATTCACGACTCCTCGTGGGGGTTGTTCAGGGCATGCCGAGGGCGGCCGGCGGCTTCGTCGCCCCGGCCGATTCCCTCCAGGCGTCTGCTACTTGGAGAATCCGGCGGTGAGTCCGGCGACCAGCTGGCGCCTGGCGAGGACGAACACGACCAGCATGGGAAGGGTGGAGAGGACGACGGCGGCCATGGTCGCGGGCACGTTGATGCCGAACTGGCCGCGGTAGAGCGTGAGGGCCAGGGGCAGGACGGCCTTGTCGCCGCTCTGGGTGAGGATCAGCGGGAAGAGGAAGCCGTTCCAGACCTGGAGGCCGTCGTAGACCGCGACCGTCACCAGGGCGGGGCGGGCCATCGGTGCCGCGAGGGAGAACAGCATGCGCCAGTCGCCCGCGCCGTCGACGACCATCGCCTCGAACAGCGAACGCGGCACGTCGCGCAGGAAGCTGACCAGGATCATCACGGTGACCGGCAGCGCGAACGCCGCCGACGGCAGCACGATCGCGAGCAGGCTGTCGTACATGTGGAGCCGGATGATCAGCAGATAGACCGGGATGATCACCGCTTGCAGGGGGATCGCCAGGCCCAGGAGGTAGAGGCGGAAGGAGAGGCGGGACCAGGGGTTGGTGTAGCGGACGATCGAGAACGCGGCCATCAGGGCGACGACCATGACGATCGCGACCGTGGCGACGGTGACGATCACGCTGTTGAGCAGGTAGGTCGTGAAGTCGCCGTCGAGGACGGTCCGGTAGTTGTCCAGGGTCGGGTGGCCGGGCAGCGCCAGGGGGTTTCCCGCGGTGAAGTCGGCCTGGCCGCGGAGGCTGGTCACGATCACCCAGTACAGGGGTACGACGACCAGCGCGGTCCATACCAGGGTGGCGCCGCCGGTGGCGGTACGGCGCAGGGTCGCGACGACGGTGCTCACATGCCCTCCTGCTGGCTGTCCATCCGGGTGAAGCCGGACAGTCGGGTGGTCAACAGCGACAGCGCGAGGCCGCAGACCACCAGGAGCGTGGCGATCGCGCTGGCCCGGCCCATGTCGTGGACCTGGAAGCCCGTGATGTACATGGCCAGCGGCAGCACCCGGGTCGCGGTGCCCGGACCGCCGGTACCGCCGGACAGGACGTAGATCAGGTCGAAGTAGGTCAGCGAGCCCACCAGCATGAGCGTGCTCGACGTGACGAACGTGTACTTCAGCTGCGGCAGGGTGATCCGCAGGAGTCGGGTGACGGGGCCGGCGCCGTCGATGGCGGCGGCCTCGTAGAGCGACACCGGGATCTGCCGCACGCCGGCCTGGTAGAGCAGCGCGTGGAACGGCACGAACTGCCAGGCGATCACGAAGATCACCGTGTACAGCGCCAGGTCGGGCGAGCCGAGCAGGGGCTTGGCCAGCCAGTGCAGCCCGGGGGCGGCGCCGATGCCGAAGGACGGGTCGAGCAGGGCCTGCCAGGTCAGACCGATCGCCACGGCGGACAGCAGCAGCGGCAGGAACCACAGCACGGCGAAGAGCGCCCGCAGCCGGCCCCGGGGGGCCTGGAAGAGCCCGAGCGCCAGGGCCAGCGGCGTCTGGACCAGCCAGCTGACCACCATCACCTTGACGGTGAGCCACAGCGCCTGCCAGGTGGCGCCGTCGGTCAGGACGCCGGTCCAGTTGGTGAGTCCGGCCCAGCCGATCGAGCCGAGGCCGTCCCAGCGGGCGAGGCTGAGCACCAGCACGCCGACCAGCGGGACCAGGCCGAACAGGCCGAACAGGAGCAGGGCGGGCGCGGCCATCAGCAGACCGCTGTAACGACGGCGGCGCCCACCACGGGCCGTGCCCGGCCGCGCCCTGTGTGACGCGACCGGCCGCGACGTACGAACCACGGTGGTCACTACTGCGCCGCCTTGCTCATGTTCGTGCCGAACTGCTCGGGAGTGATCTGCCGCAGGAACGACTTGTCCACGTTCGTCAGCAGCGGGTCGGCCTGGTCGGAGGACAGGGCCTGGTCCCAGGACAGCTGGAAGTTCGGCGAGTTCTGCACCAGGTCGTACACGAAGGTCAGCCACTTCTTGTCGTCGGCCGACTTCACCGCAGCCAGCTTGGAGTCCAGCTTGTTGACCGGGGGCACGCTGCCGGCCGCCAGGCAGGCGTCGATCTGGGAGTCGTTGAGGACGTAGTTCTTGAAGTAGGTGAGGGCCGCGGACTTGTTCTTGCTCTTCGAGTTCAGCGACAGGAAGTTCGACGGGTTGCCGACGATGTCCTTCGCATCGCCCTTGCCGCCGGACAGGGCGGGGAAGGCGACGTAGCCGAGGTCCTTCTTCACGAAGTCCGGCGCGGCCTTGACCAGGTTGGCGTACTCCCAGGTGCCCATCAGCTCCATGCCGGCCTTGCCGGTGTAGAGCAGGGCCGTGGAGGCGCCCTGGTCGTAGCTGACGGAGGAGGCGTTGTCGCCGAAGGCGCCGGCCTTGGCGAGTTCCTGGAGGCGGGTGTTGGCCGCGGTGACCGAGGCGTCCTTCCAGCCGGCCGCGCTCCCCGAGGCGATCCCGTCGAACACGTCCGAGCCGCCCTCGCGGTCCAGCAGGTACTCCAGGTACATCAGCGTCGGCCACTTGGAGTTCGCCGCGAGGGATATCGGCGTGACGCCGGCGCCCTTGAGCTTCTTGACGTCCGTCAGCAGGTCGTCGTACGTCTTCGGGGCCTCCACGCCCGCGTCCTTGAAGACCTTCTTGTTGTAGTAGAGGACCACCGGGGCGAGGCCGTTGGCGGGCACGCCGTAGACCTGACCGTCGAAGGTGGCTGTCTTCAGGACGCTCGGCGTGAACCGCAGCAGGTCCACCTGGGCGTCGGAGAGGGTGTCGACCTTGCCGGCCTTGACGTAGTCGTCCAGCGCGCCGCCGCCCCAGCTGAAGAAGATGTCGGGGGCCTGGTTCGCGCCGAAGGCCACCCGCAGCTTCTGCTTGTAGTCGTCGCCGGCGAACAGCCGCAGCGTGATCTTCTGGTCCGGGTGGTCCTTGTTGTAGGCGTCCACCGACTCCTTCAGGATCGTCTGGTCGTTGAGCGCCCACATCGTCAGGCCCTTCGACGACGAGCCCCCGGACGATCCGGCAGGACCCGAGGTCCCGCACGCGGCAAGGCTCAGGGCCGCCGTCAGGGTGACCGCGACACCGATACCGCGCCGCGTTCTCGGCGTGCTCGCGAACCTCGCTCCGGGTCCAGGGATTCTGCGCATGGTGTGCCTCTCGTCTCTCGCCGTGCCGTACTCATGTGCCAGGCAGCCGAGCGGCCGGTACGAAACCCTTTCGCACGCCGTCACCGCGGACTGCCTGCCTGCTGGACCGGGACACTGGCACGGAATTCACAGCCGGGACAAGGAGGGGAAATTTCTTGGTTACGAAACACTTTCGCGCAGAGGTACGGGTGCGGAAGCTCCCTCCGGCCAGGCACGACAGCCGAAATTCCGTCGGCCGGGCAGGCAGCCCGGCAAACGCCGCGCGGAGGGGGCCGCTACTTCAGGCCGATCGCGGCGCAGGCCGCCTCGTACCGCGCGGTGCAGATCTCCTTGACGGTGTAGACGCCGTCCGCGACCACCGTGGCCTTGACGTTGTCCTTCGTGAGGGCGACCACCGGCACGAGCATCGTGGGGATCTTCTTCTCGGTCGGGCTGTCGACCGCGTCCTGGGTCAGCGCGTCGAACTGGATGTCGCGGCCCTGGACCTTGTACACCGCCATCTCCGCGGCGCGGGTGGCCTCCTCGATGAACGGTTTGTACACGGTCATGTACTGCTCGCCCGAGACGACCCGCTGCACCGCGTCCAGGTTCGCGTCCTGCCCGGTCACCGGCGGGATCGTGGTCGCGCCCGCCTCCTTCAACGCCTCGATGACGGCGCCCGCCAGGCTGTCGTTGGCCGCGTAGACGGCGGCGATGTTGTTCAGGCCGACCGCCTGGATCGCCTTCTTCATGTTCGCCTTGGCAACCGTGGGCGACCATTTGTCGGTGTTGTACTCCTCGGCTATGTGGACCTTGTCCTTGAGTTCACCGAGGGCGCCGTCCTTGTACTTCGCGAAGTTCGTGTCCGCGGGGTCGCCGTTCATCATGACGATCTTGCTGGTGGCGGCCTTGCTGCCGAGCGCCTCGATGATGGCGCGGCCCTGGACCTCGCCGACGAGTTCGTTGTCGTGCGAGACGTAGGCGTCGATCGGGCCCTGCGCGAGCCGGTCGTAGGCGATGACGGGGATGCCGGCGTCCTTCGCCCTCTGGACGTCGATGGCGATGGCCTGGGCGTCCAGCGCGTCCACCACGATGATGTCGACCTTTTTGGACACCATCTCCTGGAACTGCTGACTCTGCCTGTCCTGGCTCGCCTCGGCGTTGGCGTAGACGACCTTGCCCTTGCCATCCGTGAGGGCGGCGACCTCCTTCTTGATGACGGGGTAGTCGAAGGCCTCGAACCGCGCCGTGTCCTTGTCGGGCAGCAACAGCCCCACCGTGATGTCGTCGCCCTTCTTCGGGGAGGCCGAGCTGCCGCCTCCGTCGACGCCGTCGATGACGCCGCACGCGGTGAGCGCGAGCGCCGACGTGGAGGCGGTCAGGACTATCGCGAGGCGACGCGCGGAGGTGTGGCACAGGGTAGGAGCGCTCACGTCAGGAGCCTTCCGGGTGAGTGAGGAGAGCAGGGTGACGAGGGGGGTGAGAAGTGGCCGCCGGGCAGGAGGCATCGACCGCTGGCCGGATGGGTTAGGGCCCCGATGCGGAAAAGTCCGGGCGTTCGGCCGCCTTGACGGGCAGCCCGCTCAGCCGACGGAAACGCCGTCGGAAACGCCGTCGGCCGTTATCGGCGTACTTCCTCGATACGGACCGGGCGGTGCTCGCGGAGCGAGGCCGTGGCCGCTTCGGCGACCCAGCTGGATTCGACCGCGTCCGTGAGGGTGCAGGGGGAAGGGCGATCGCCGCGGACGACCTCGGTGAAGGCGGCGAGTTCGGCGCGGAAGGCGTCGGCGAAGCGGTCCATGAAGAAGGTGTGCGGGACGCCGGCGGGGAAGGTGGTGCCGGGCTCGACGGAGCGGAGCGGCAGCTTGTCCTCCAGTCCGGCGGCGACGCTGTCGCGGGAACCGTGGAGTTCCAGGCGGACGTCGTAACCCCGCGCGTTGTAACGGGTGTTGGAGACGACGGCCAGGGTCCCGTCGTCCATGGTGAGGACGGTGGCCGCCGAGTCGACGTCGCCGAGGTCGCGGATCCACTCCTCGCCGCGGTTCGAGCCGGTGGCGTAGACCTCGACCACCTCGCGGCCGGTCACCCAGCGGACGGCGTCGAAGTCGTGGACGCTGCAGTCGCGGAAGATGCCACCGGAGACGGCCGCGTAGTCGCGCGGCGGCGGGGCCGGGTCGAGGGTGGTGGAGCGGATGGTGTGCAGCCAGCCGAGGGCACCGCTCTGCAGGGCTTCGCGGGCGGCGACGAACCCGGCGTCGAAGCGGCGCGGGTAGCCGATCTGGACCGGGACACCCCGGTCGGCGAGGTGCCGGGCCGTCCGGGCGGCCTCGGCGGTGTCCGCGGCGACCGGCTTCTCGCAGAAGACGGGCAGTCCCGCCTCGACCGCGGCCTCCAGCAGGGCGGGGTGGGCATCGGTGGCGGCGGCGATGACGACGCCGTCCAGGCCCGCGGCCAGCAGTTCGGGCACGGAGTCGACGGCGTGGGCACCGAGCTTCCCGGCGATGTCGGCGGCACGGCCGGGAAGGGCGTCCGTGACCATGAGGGTGTCCACCGACGGCAGGCCGCTGAGCGTCTGCGCGTGGAACGCGCCGATCCGGCCCAGCCCGATGAGTCCGATTTTCATGCCTCCTACGTCCCTTCAGTCGATGGCGCCGATCACGTTCTGGTCCCAGTCGATCACGGACCCGGTGACCACCCCGCTGCGCTCCGAGAGCAGGAAGACCACGAAGTCGGCGATTTCGTCCGCCCGGCCTAGACGACCCATGGGCAGGCTCTTGCCGGCCTGGACCCGCCAGTCGTCGCCGGCGCCGTGGAAGGCGCGCTGGGTGGCGTCCTCGCCTTCGGTGTCCGTCCACCCGATGTTCAACCCGTTGATCCGGATGCGGTCGAAGCGGTGGGCGTGCGCGGCGTTGCGGGTGAGCCCGGCCAGGCCCGCCTTGGCGGTCGAGTACGGAGTCAGGAAAGGCTGGCCGCAGTGCGCCGAGGTGGAGATGATGTTGACGATCGTCCCGGGGGCGTGCCGGGCGAGCATGTCGGCGACGGCGCCCTGCATCAGGAAGAACGGCGCGCGCAGGTTGACGGCGATGTGCGCGTCGAACAGCTCCGGTGTGGTGTCGAGGAGCGAGCCGCGTGAGGTCAGGCCGGCAGAGTTGACCAGGCAGTCCACCCGCCCGAACCGGCTGACCGTGGCGGCCACCGACGCCTTGGCCTGCGCCACGTCGGCGACGTCGGTCCTGACGAAGGCGGCCTGCACGCCCGTGGCGCCGAGTTCCGCGGCCAGCGCCTCGCCGGGCTCGGCATGGCGGCCGGTGAAGAGCACCGCCGCCCCCTCTCGGGCCGCGGCTCGGACGACGGCGGCGCCGACTCCCTGGCTGCCCCCGCTGACCAGCACGACCTTGTCGTCCAGCAGTGTCATCTCGATCTCTCCTCGGAACGACCGGTGGGCATCCACTCGGGGTTGGCAAGCGCGGCCGGTCGACGTCCGGCCAGCACGTCGGCGACGCCTCGGGCCGCGTCGGCGTAGGTCGCGGCTTCGGCGCGGATGCTCATGCCCATCAGGTGCGGGGTGAGCAGTACGTCGGGGTGGTCGAAGAGCGGGTGGTGGGCGGGCGGCTCCGGATCGTAGACGTCCAGGCCGACACCGGACAGCCGGCCCGCGACGAGGGCGTCCCGTACGGCGTCGAGATCCACCAGTCCGCCGCGACCGCAGTTCACCAGCACCGCCCCCGGCGTGACCGCCGTCAGGAACCGGCGGTCCACCAGGTGGCGGGTGGCGTCCGAGAGCGGCACGTGCAGGGTGATGACGTCGCTGTGCGCGGCCAGTTCGCTCAGACCGGGGCAGTTGACCGCGTCCGGCGGCGCGGCGAACGGGTCGTGGGCGAGCACCCGCATCCCGAAGGCCTCGGCGAGTGCGCCGACCCGGCGCCCGATGCGGCCGAAGCCGATGATGCCGATGGTCGCGCCGCACAGGTCGCCGACGGGGATCTCGGCGCGCCGTGCCCACTGTCCTTCCCGCACCAGCCGGTTCAGCGGTCCGAAGCGTTTGACCAGGTGCAGGGCCATGCCCAGGACGCCCTCGGCGACCGCTTGGGAGCCGCTGTCCGGGGTGATGACCACCGCGATGCCGCGCGCGGTCGCCTCGGCCACGTCCACCAGGTCCACGCCGACCCCGGTGCGGGCCAGCACCCGGCAGTGGGGCATCCGGTCCAGTGCGTCCCGGTCGACCACGGCGTCGGCACGGACGATCGCGCCGACGGCCGCGGCCAGGTCGTCCGGCCCCGGGTGGGCCACGAAGGCGGCCTGCCCCCGCAGTGGCCCCTGCACCAGCGCGGGGTCGACGCTGCCGAGGGCGACGACGGTGGGCTCAGGCATGGCTCGCCTCGACGTGCGGCCGGCGTCCGTAGGCGGCGTCGGGGACGGTGCTGACGGGGTGCCAGCGTCCGTCCTCGGCCGAGGCGGCGACGGCGGCGAGCACCTCGGCGTCCTGGTGGGCGTCGTAGATGGTCGCGTTGCGCTGTTCGCCGCCGGCCAGCGCGGTGAGGAACTTCTTGGCCTCGATCACCTTGAGGTCGTCGAATCCCATGCTGTTGGCCGGTCCGGGCTGGAACCGCGCGTAGTCGCCCATGGAGGCGTTGGCGAGGACCGTGGTGTATCCGACGTTGGGTCCGCCGCGGCCGAGGCAGAGCCGCAACTCGTTGAGCTGCTCGAAGTTCCAGGACGCGGAGCCGTCGGTGCCGTAGACCTCGATGGCGAGTCCGCACTGCGGGCCGACGATGACGCGGGACGCCTCCAGGGTGCCGACCGCGCCGGTGGTGTGCGGGCCGTCGGCGAAGCGGACCAGTGCGGAGACGTGGTCGTCGTTCTCGACCGGCGCCATCTCCCCGTCCTCGATGACGGCGAAGTGTGTACCGGAGCCCATGGGCAGGACGGGCCGCTCGGTGTACACGGTGGAGAGCAGCGAGCTGGCCTCGCGGATCGGTCCGACGACGTACTGGACGAGGTCGACGACATGGCTGAGCAGGTCGCCGAGTGCGCCGCTGCCGGCGAACTCGCGGCGGAAGCGCCAGGAGAGCGCGCCCTTGGGTTCGGCCGCGTAACCGCAGTAGAAGACGGAGCGGACGTTGGTGATCCGGCCGAGCGTGCCGTCCGCGACCAGTTCGCGGATGCGCTCGACGGCCGGTGCGCCACGGTAGTTGTAGCCGACCGAGGTCTCCACTCCTGCCGCCCGCGCGGCGGCGGCGACCGCCGCGGTCTCGGCGACACCGCGTCCGACCGGCTTCTCGGTCCAGAACGGCTTGCCCGCCCCGGCGGCGGCGACCGCGATCTCGCGGTGCACGTGGTTGGGACCGCAGATGGAGACCACGTCGACCTCGGGGTCGGCGAGGACCTCGCGGTAGTCGGCGGAGGCTCTGGCGTAGCCGAGCACGTCGCGGGCGTAGGCCGCGCGGTCGGGTGCGGTGTCGGCGGCGTGCACGAGTCTCGGGCGCAGGCCGAGTTCGGGGTAGACGACGGGTATGGCCTGGTAGGCGCGGGTGTGCAGCCTGCCCATCCAGCCCACGCTGATCAGGCCTACCCCGAGCGTTGCCGCGTCCTCGGAGCCGTCGGATTCGTTGCCGTTGATCATGGTTGTGCTCCAGGGGTGTTCAGGGTCAGGACGCGGTGCGTGCCTGGTTCAGGTGGGCGGTGACGGCTGCGGCGAGCAACGTGGAGTCGGAGCCGATGGCGACGAAGGTCCAGCCTTCGGCGATCCGGGCCGCCGCTGCGGCTCCGTCGTTCACCAGCAGGCCGCATGCCTTGCCGTGTGCCGCGGCAGCGGCGCGGACTCTGTCCAGTGCGGCTGTGTAGACGGGCGCGGTGAACTGTCCGGGGACGCCGAGGTCGTGGCTGAGGTCGCGGGGGCCGACGAAGAGCACGTCGGCGCTGTCCAGTGCGGCGATCTTGTCGACGTCGTCCAGGGCGGCGGCCGACTCGATCTGCACCACGCCGAGGGGCCGGTCCTCCTCGCGGTCCAGTGCCGCGGGATCGAGTCCGAAGCGGCAGGCCCGGTTGTAGGTGGCCACGCCCCGGTCGCCGTCCGGCGGATAGCGCAGGTGCCGCAGCGCGGCGGCGACCTCGTCCGCGCTGTCCAGGCGGGGCAGCATCACGCCGGCCGCGCCCAGGTCGAGCACCCGCCCGATGCGGATACGCGCCGCGGACTCGACGCGGACGACGGTCGGCACCCCGTACGCGGCGGCGGCCGGGACGAGGGCGCGTACCTGCTCCTCGCCGCCCGCGCCGTGCTCCAGGTCGAGCAGCAGCCAGTCGACCCCGGCGGCGGCGCAGACCTCGCCGACGACGGGGGCGGCGGCACCGATGAAAGTGCCCACGGTCGGGTCCCCGGCGGCCAGCCGTCGGCGCAGGCGGCCGTGGTCCAGGGGCGAGGAGATCAGTGATGAGGAGATCAGTGGCGAGGAGTTCAGTGGCGAGGAGTTCAGTGGCGAGGAGTTCATCCGAACCACCTCTGCTCGGCGACCCCGGCCTCGTACTCGGCGCGCAGTGCGGCCACGGTCGGCTGTTCGGCGACCTCAGCGGGGGCGACGTCCCACCAGACGCCCGCGCCGGGCAGGTCGGCGTGCGGGACGACGGGGACGACGATGACCACCGGGCCCTGGTGCTCCCGGGTGAAGTCGAGTGCCTCGGCGACCTCGTCGGCGGTGGTGGCCCGGACGGCGTGCGCGCCCAGCCCGGCCGCGACGCTCACCAGGTCGACGTCGAGGTACTCGCTCTCCAGGCGGGCGGGCTTGCCGTCGGTGAGGTCCAGGGCGCCGTTGCGGTAGCGGAACTCGTTGCCGAACTCGGCGCCGGTGCGGCCCATTTGGAGGCGGTGGATGACCTGGTAGCCGTGGTTCTCGGCGATGACGATCGTGACGGCGGCGCGTTCCTGTGCGGCGGTGACCAGTTCGGTGGGCGCCATCAGGAAGGTGCCGTCGCCGATGAAGGCGGTGACACGGGCCTCCGGCCGGGGTTCGGCGAGCCGGACGCCGATCGCGGCGGGCAGCTCGTAGCCCATGCAGGAGAAGCCGAACTCCAGGTGGCAGTGGCGTCCCTCGGTGGCGTCCCAGACCTTCTGCAGGTCGCCGGGCGGTCCTCCCGCGGCGGCGATGACGGTGTCGCCGGGCCGGGCGTGCTCCTGGAGCAGTCCGATGAGCTGGCCCTGGGTCAGCACCGCGTCCGTGTCGGTGACCACGTCGGAGTCGGCGGGCACCGCGCTCTTGTCGAAGGGGACGCGTGGGTCGATGGCCTGGGCGCGTACCGGGACCCACCGGGCGTGCGCGGCTTCGACACGCTGCCGCCAGGCCGCGGGGGCGGCGATCCGACGAGATGCGACCTCGTCGGCGAGCGCGGCCAGGGCCCGCTTGGCGTCGGCCACGATGCCGACGGCACCCAGCCGGCCCGCGTCCTGGATGTCCAGGTTGATGCTGGCGAAGCGTACGTCGGGGTGCTGGAAGAGCGAGTGCGAGGCGGTGGCGAAGTCGGTCAGCCGGGAGCCCACGGTGAGGACGAGGTCGGCTTCCCGCGCCAGTTCGTTGACGGCAGGGGTGCCTTCCAGACCGATGCCGCCGAGCTGCCACCAGGCGCGCCGCTGCACCGCGCCCTTGCCGGCGAAGGTCTCGACGACCGGGACGCCGGCGAGTTCGGCCAGCCGCTCCAACTCGGGTGTGGCGCCTGAGTAGATGACGCCGCCGCCCGCGATGATCAGCGGTCGCCGGGCTTCGGCGAGCAGCGACGCGACCTGCGCCACCTCGTCGGGGTCGGCGGCCGGGCGGCGGATCCGCCAGACCGTGTCGCGGAAGAGAGCGGTGGGGAAGTCATACGCGTGCGACTGCACGTCCTGCGGCAGGGAGAGGACGACGGCGCCGGTCTGGGCGGGGTCGGTCAGTACCCGCATCGCCGCCGGAAGGGCCGTCAGCAGTTGCTCGGGCCGGGTGATGCGGTCGAAGAAGCGGGCCACCGGCCGGAACGCGTCGTTGACGGAGACATCGGCCTCACTGGGGTGCTGCAGCTGCTGGAGCACCGGGCCCTGCCGGCGTGTCGCATAGCTGTCGCCGGGCAGCAGCAGCACCGGCAGCCGGTTGACGGTCGCCAGGCCGGCGCCGGTGACCATGTTCAGGGCGCCGGGCCCGATCGAGGCCGTGACGGCGAGGGTGGCGTGGCGACGGGCGTGCTTGGTGTAGCCGGTGGCCAGGTGGACGAGGGCCTGTTCGTTGCGGCCCTGGACGAACGGCATCCGGTCCGAGAACTGGTCGAGCGCCTGCCCGAGCCCTGCGACGTTGCCGTGGCCGAAGATGCCGCAGGTGGCCGGGATGAGCCGCCGCCGTTCACCGTCGGCGTCGCTGTACTGGTGGGAGAGATAGGAGACGACGGCCTGGGCCACGGTCAGCCGGGTGGTCGGGGCGGGGCTGGACGCACTCACGGGGAGCTTCCTTCCTTGCATACGACGCTGTACGACGCTTTACAACGCTTTACGACGCTTTACGACGCTTTACGAGGGACACGAACAGGGGGTGTTCACCAGGGGCGGCCGTGCAGGACGACGGTCTTGGCCTCGGTCATCTCCTCGACCGCAGCGCGCGGGCCCTCCTTGCCGATGCCGCTGCCCTTGAGCCCGCCGTAGGGCATCAGGTCAGCGCGCCACAGGGGGGTCCAGTTGATGTGCACGGTGCCCGCGTCGATCTCCCGGACGGCCCGGACGGCGCCGCTGACGTCGCTGGTGAAGATGCCCGCGCCCAGCCCGTACGCGGTGCCGTTGGCCTGGGCGATCGCCGACTGCCAGTCCTCGGCGGTGCTGACGGCGACGGCCGGGCCGAACAGCTCGTCCTGGCTGAACGGCGAGCCGGGGGCCACGTCCGCGACCACCGCCGGCGTGATGACCGCGCCGTCCCGCTGGCCGCCGGTCAGCAGCCGGGCGCCGCCCGAGACCGCGTCGGCGATGGACGCGCTGACGCGTTCCGCCTCCTGTGCGGTGATCAGCGTGCCGATCCCGGTGTCCGCCGACGCGGGGTCGCCGGTGCGGATGGCCTCGACCTTGGGCACCAGCGCGTCCAGGAAATCGCCGCTGATCGCGGGGTGGGTGATGACACGTTGCACGGAGATGCAGACCTGGCCGGCGTTGATGTAGCCGCCGAGGGCGACGGCGCTCGCCGCGGCCTCGATGTCGGCGTCCGGGAGTATCACCACCGGGCAGGAGGCGCCCAGTTCAAGGGACAGTTTCTTCACGCCCGCCCTGCGGGTGATGTGCTCGCCGGTCGTGGTCGAACCGGTGAAGGAGACCTTGCGCACCCGGGGGTCCGAGACCAGCGCGTCGCCGAGTACCCCGCCCGGCCCGGTCAGTACGGAGAGCACGCCCTCCGGCAGTCCGGCCTCGACGAAGCACGCGGCGAGCGCGAGCGCGGTCAGCGGTGTCGTGCGGGCGGGCTTGAGTACGACGGCGTTGCCCGCGGCGAGTGCGGGGGCGAGCTTGTGAAGTACCAGGAGCGCGCGGTAGTTGAACGGGGTGATGGCGACGACCACCCCGCAGGGCTGGCGGACGGTGAACCCGATCTTGTCGTGGCCGGTGCCCCGGTTGGCGTCCAGCGGCAGCGTGTCGCCGTAGAGGTGGGCGCCCTCGAACGCGGCCAGTCGGATGATGTCCCCGGAGCGGCCCGCCTCGCCGGTCGCCTCCGTGATCGTCTTTCCGGTCTCGGCACTGATCAGTCGTGCTGTCTCCGCGGCCCGCCGGTCGGCGAGTTTGGCCGCGTCGAAGAGAATCCGCATCCGCTCGTGGGCGGGTGTCGCCCGCCAGACGGCCGCGCCCGCCTCGGCCGCCGCCAGCGCGGCCTCCACGTCCTTCACACCGGCCACGGGTACGACCCCCACAGCCGCGCCGTCGAACGGCGAGGTCACTTCCTCGGCCACGCCCGAGAGCGCGGGCGTCCAGGTACCGCCGATCAGCATGTCCACCATGACAACTACCAATCCACAGGGGTTACTTACGAGAGGTGAGGGTTCAGCGGTTGGTGCTGAACGCGGCGTCGAACTGCCGGTCGGAGGCTTCGGCGGCCACGGAGCGGACGAAGCGCAGCGCCTCCGGCGCGGCGGTCTCCCGGTCGAGGCCGACGTCCTCCCACTCGACGGAGAGCGGGCCGTCGTAGCCGAGGCGGTTGAGCGCGCGCATGATCTCCTCCCAGTCGATGCCGCCCCGTCCGACGGTGCGGAAGTCCCAGCCGCGCCGGGGGTCGCCGAAGGGGAGGTGGGAGGCGATGATGCCGTTGCGGCCGTTGAGGCGGCGGGTGGCGTCCTTGCAGTGGACGTGGGTCACGCGGTCGCCGTGGCCCTCCAGGAAGGCGACCGGGTCGACCTGCTGCCAGTGCAGATGGCTGGGGTCGAAGTTGATGCCGAACGCCGGGTGTTGCATGGCGGCGAGGGTGCGCTCGGTGGTCCAGTAGTCGTAGGCGATCTCCGCGGGGTGGATCTCCAGGCCGAAGTCGACGCCCTCGGCCTGGAAGACGTCCAGGATCGGGGTCCAGCGCTCCACGAAGTCGTCGAAGCCCGCGTCGATGGTCTCTGGCGAGACGGGCGGGAAGCCGGCCAGCATGTACCAGATGCTGGAGCCGGTGAAGCCGTTCACCCGGGTGACGCCGAGTGCGGCGGCGGCCCGCGCGGTGTCGGCCATCTCGGCCGCGGCCCGGGCCCGTACCCCCTCGGGTTCGCCGTCGCCCCACACGTGGGGCGGCAGCACGTCACGGTGCCGGTGGTCGAGGGGGACGTCGCAGACGGGCTGGCCGGTGAGGTGGTTGGAGATCGCCCAGACACCCAGGCCGTGGCGCTCCAGGAGGGCGCGCTGCCGCCTGACGTACCCGGC
>NZ_JAGXJL010000069.1:0-40964 GCF_019091475.1 Streptomyces sp. GbtcB6
TTCCCTTTCCGGCGGTTCCGACTCTATCAGATCCTTTCGGCGTCTGATTCCCAGTCAGCGGGAGTTGTCTTCGCGGCCGCTGGGCCGTTCCGACGAGTGAGACTTTAGCGGATTCCCGGCCTCCGAGCTAATCGGCGCCGCGTCCTTTCGAACGTGGATTCCTCATTACGCAAATACGCACGTCAAAGCCTCCGACGACATGTCGCCGATTGCTGGTTGGTACTTGCGGAATGGCTGTCCGGGGACCGACCGGGGTCGGCGCTCACGTCGGACAACTCGGAGAACACTACGTACCCGGTTGGGGCGTGTCAACTCGCGGCGGGACGGCACCCCCGGGGCGTATGGTGGGCGGCATGACTACGCGTACGTGTACCCAGCAGTGGTGGCCCGCCTGACGGCGGCCGCGCTCACGTACGTATTCAACGGCCGCCGCTTCGGCGGCCGTTCGCGTATCTCCCTCCAGAACCTCTGAGGGTCGGCCGCCGGGGACTGCGACCTCGACCAGGAGGTGGAGAGGGAATGACACGGGTCTTCAGCGGGATCAAGCCGACCGGGCACCTGACACTGGGGAACTACCTGGGAGCGATGCGGCAGTGGGCCGCCGTGGACCAGCACCAGGCCGACGCCCTGTTCTGCGTCGTCGATCTGCACGGGATGACCGTGGACCACGATCCGGCCCGGCTGCGCAGGCTCACCCGGCAGGCGGCGACGCTGCTGCTGGCGGCGGGGCTGGATCCGGAGTTGTGCACCGTCTTCGTGCAGAGCCATGTCGACGAGCACACCCGGTTGTCGTACGTCATGGAGTGCGTGGCGACCGACGGTGAGATGCGACGGATGATCCAGTACAAGGAGAAGGTCGCGAGCGAGGGGGCGCGTGGACGGGGGGTGCGGCTGTCCTTGCTGACGTATCCGGCGCTGATGGCGGCGGACATCCTGGCGTACGGGGCGGACGAGGTGCCGGTCGGGGACGATCAGGCGCAGCACGTGGAGCTGACGCGGGATCTGGCGGTGCGGTTCAACCAGCGGTACGGGCACACGTTCGTGGTGCCGAAGGCGACCGTGCCGGCGGTGGCGGCACGGGTGATGAATCTGCAGGACCCGACGTCGAAGATGGGGAAGAGCGACGACTCCGGACCCGGGATCGTCTATCTGCTCGATGAGCCGGACGTGATCCGGAAGAAGGTCATGCGGGCCGTGACCGACAGCGGGCGGGAGGTCGTGTACGACCGGGAGGAGTCGCCCGGGGTCGCGAATCTGCTGGAGATTCTCGCTGCGTGCACGGATGGGAACCCTGAGTCACTGGCAACCGTTCACGATTCGTACGGCGCTCTGAAGCAGGCCACCGCGGAGGCGGTGCTGGAGACGCTCAGGCCCGTGCAGGCCAGGCACAAGGAGTTGTGTGCCGATCCGGGATATGTGGAGGGGGTGCTGCGGCATGGGGCGGAGAAGGCTCGGGCGATCGCCCGGCCGATCGTCGATACGGCCTACCGGGCGATCGGGCTGTTGCCGCCCGGCGCCTTCTCGGGCTCGGGCTCGGGCTCGGGCACAGGAGCGGTGACGGCCGAGCCCGCGTTGCACGTGGCGCGGTAGGCCCGCGGGCCTCAGTCCTTCTTGCCGGAGGCGAGTTCGCGGCTGCGGTCGCGGGCGGCTTCGAGGGCGGCGATGAGGGCGGCGCGGACGCCGTGGTTCTCCAGTTCGCGAATGGCGTTGATGGTGGTGCCGGCGGGCGAGGTGACGTTCTCGCGGAGCTTGACGGGGTGTTCGCCGCTGTCGCGGAGCATCACGGCGGCGCCGATCGCGGACTGGACGATGAGGTCGTGGGCCTTGTCGCGGGGCAGGCCCAGCAGGATGCCGGCGTCGGTCATGGCCTCGACCAGGTAGAAGAAGTACGCCGGGCCCGAGCCGGAGAGGGCGGTGCAGGCGTCCTGCTGGGACTCGGGGACCTGGAGGGTCTTGCCGACGGCGCCGAAGATCTCCTCGGCGGTGGCGAGGTGGGCGGCGGTGGCGTGGCTGCCGGCGGAGATGACGGACATCGCCTCATCGACGAGGGCGGGGGTGTTCGTCATGACACGGACGACCGGGGTGCCCGGGGCGAGGCGTTCCTCGAAGAAGGAGGTGGGGATGCCCGCGGCGCCGCTGATGATGAGGCGGTCGGCGGGGATGTGCGGGGCGAGTTCGTCGAGGAGCGCGCCCATGTCCTGCGGCTTGACCGTGAGGATCAGGGTGTCGGCGGTCTTCGCGGCCTCGGGGTTGGTGACCGGGGTGACTCCGTGGCGGGTGCGGAGTTCTTCGGCCCGTTCGGGGCGGCGGGCGGTGACCAGGAGGTCGGAGGGGGCCCAGCCGGCGCGGATCATTCCGCTGAGCAGGGCTTCGCCGATCTTGCCGGTGCCGAGGACTGCGACTTTCTGACTCATGCGGTTCAGTCTGGCACCGGGGGTCGGGGCGGCGGTCGTCTGTCCGCTGGCCGGACTTCGGCGGTGGGCATCTGTGGTGGACGTCGGTGGTGGCTAGGCCGTCCGTCGCCGCAGGGTGGCCGCTCCGAGGGTCAGGACCAGCAGCGCGCAGCCGGCGACGATCAGGACGTCCCTGACGAAGGTGGCGGTCATGTCGGTGTGGTGGAGGACCTCGTTCATGCCGTCGACGGCGTAGGACATGGGGAGGACGTCGGAGATGGCTTCGAGGGCGGGGTGCATCTCGGAGCGGGGGGTGAACAGGCCGCAGAGGAGGAGCTGGGGGAAGATCACCGCGGGCATGAACTGGACCGCCTGGAATTCCGAGGCCGCGAAGGCCGAGACGAAGAGACCGAGGGCCGTACCGAGCAGGGCGTCGAGCAGGGCGACCAGGAGCAGGAGCCAGGGGGAGCCGGTGACGTCGAGGCCCAGGAGCCAGACGGCCAGGCCGGTGGCGAGGGCCGACTGGATGATCGCGAGGATGCCGAAGGCGAGCGCGTAGCCGGCGATGAGGTCTGCTTTGCCGAGGGGCATGGCAAGGAGGCGTTCGAGGGTGCCGGAGGTGCGTTCGCGGAGGGTGGCGATGGAGGTCACCAGGAACATCGTGATGAGCGGGAAGATGCCGAGGAGTGAGGCGCCGATGTTGTCGAAGGTCTGCGGGCTGCCGTCGAAGACGTAGCGGAGCAGCACCAGCATCAGGCAGGGGATGAGGATCAGCAGCGCGATGGTGCGGGGGTCGTGGCGGAGCTGACGCAGGACGCGCGCGGCGGTGGCGGTGGTGCGGGAGAGGTTGAGGGCGCCGACCGGGATGGTGTCGGCGGTGGTGGTCGCGGTCTGGGTGGTCATCGTGCCGTTTCCTTCGTGCGGGAGTTGGCGGCGGCTTCGTCGACGAGGTGGAGGAAGGCGGCCTCGACGGTGTCGGAGCCGGTGCGGGTGCGCAGGGCCTCGGGGGTGTCGTCGGCGAGGATCTCGCCCTCGCGCATGAGGAGGAGGCGGTGGCAGCGCTCGGCCTCGTCCATGACGTGGGAGGAGATGAGGAGCGTGGCGTCGCGGGTGGCGGCGATGGAGTGGAAGAGGTTCCAGAGGTCGCGGCGCAGGACGGGGTCCAGGCCGACGGTGGGTTCGTCGAGGACGAGGAGTTCGGGGCTGCCGAGCAGGGCGACGGCGAGGGAGACGCGGTTGCGCTGGCCGCCGGAGAGGTTGCCGGCGAGGGCGTCGGCGTGGCTGGTGAGGTCGACTTCGCCGAGGACCCGGTCGACGTCGGCGCGGCGGTCGGGGGTGGGGCGGGTGGGGTCGAGGACCGAGCCGAAGTAGTCGAGGTTCTGGCGGATGGTCAGGTCGTCGTAGACGGAGGCGGCTTGGGTGACGTAGCCGATGCGGGTGCGGAGGGAGGGGTGGCCGGCGGGGCGGCCGAGGACGTTCAGGGTGCCGGTGACCTTGGCCTGGGTGCCGACGATGGAGCGCATCAGGGTGGACTTGCCGCATCCGGAGGGGCCGAGGAGGCCGGTGATCTGACCGCGCGGGACGGTGAAGTCGAGGCCGCGGAGGACGGTACGGGGGCCGCGGACCGCGGTGAGTCCGGCGGCTTGGACGGCGGGGGGCAGGGCGGAGTTGCCGGGGGCCTGGGGCGGCTCCGGCGAATAATTCACCATGTGATGAATAATGCTCGGGAGGGGGTGGGGCGTCAAGGGGAGGCCCTCAAGACGCTGGGGGAGGCACGACTTGCCCGCAGCTACGTCAGCTGACAAGGCGCCCGCGACTGTAGCGCCCCTTCAGGGGCGCGGGGCTGTGTTTGATTTGCGGCTACCGCCGCGTGGGCGCGCGCAACCCCCACCGGCCCGCGGGCGAGTCGCTGCCGCGGGCCGGTGCTTGCCGGCGTCTGCCGGTGCTCAGGTGTTGAGGGCGACGAGCAGGAGGACGTCGTACGTCTCCTCGACGATGCCGTCGGGGAAGGTCCTCAGGAGGTGGGCGCGTTCCTCTGCGAGGAAGGCGGTACGGCGGTCCTCGGGAGTGACGAGGAACGCCGAGTGGCTGCCGATGTTGGCGAGATGGGTGTCGACCGGGACGCGGCGGCTCCAGCGGACCTCGCGGCGGGCGAAGCGGAGGCGGCCGCTGGGGTCGGCGAGGTCGGTGCGGTCGGCGGACTTGCTCTGCTCCGCCCTGACGTCGATGCCGAAGAACCGGCTGATGCGGTCGGCGGAGTCGGCGATCCAGTCGACGTCGAGCGCGTCGGTGTTCCACCACAGCGCCAGCGCCCCGCCGGGACGCAGCACACGCAGCGCCTCCGGCACGGAGCGGGCCGGGTCGGTCCAGTGCCAGGCCTGGGCGTAGGTGAGGAAGTCGGCGGTGGCGGCGGCGAGCGGGAGGGCGTTGCCGTTGCCGCGGACGATCGGGACGCCGGGGAGGGTGGTGTGGAACTGCGCCGCCATGCCCTCCCCCGGCTCCACCGCGACCACGTCGGCGCCGCGCGCGTGCAGCAGGGCGGTCGCGATGCCGGTGCCCGCGCCGACGTCGACCACCCGGGCGCCCGTGAGGGAACGGCCGGCCTCCTCCTCGACGGCGTCGAGAAGGGCGGGCGGGTAGGAGGGGCGGTTCTCGGCGTACTGGGCCGCGGCGGCGTCGAAGGAGCGGGCGCGGTCGGCGTGGGAGGGAGCGGGGGTCGGGGTCGGGGTCGGGTTCTGAGGATGCGACTGCGACTGGCCTGTGATCATGCGGCCATGGTCCCGGGGGCGGGGCGGGGGCGACAGAGATTTCCGAGGGGTGGCCGGATGTCACGGTCGGCCGATGTGCGGCCTCGGTGCCCGTGCCTGTTGCCTACGGCCGGCAGTCGGTCCGGCCCCTGTGCCTGCGCTGCTTCTGTGCGACCGGCGCGTCGGCGACAACGCCTGCGTTTCTCCTTCGCGACCGGCGCGGCCTGCCTGTCGGCCTCATCGCTTCCGCTTCTTCTTCGACGGGTTGCCCGAGCGGCGGGTGGTGCGGTGTTCGTACTGCTGGACGGCGGTGTCGTACTCGGCTCGGTGGAGTTTCTCGCCGGGGGCCTCGGTGAGGGAGCGGAAGAAGTAGGCGAGGAGCGAGCCGACGAAGCCGATGGCGAGGAGGCCTCGCAGGGAGGCCTGGCGTTCGGGGTCGGGGCGCTTGCCGAAGGACTCCCAGGTGTTGCGGAAGGCCAGGGCGCTGCAGATGGCGAACATCGCGACGACGAGGACGGACACGAAGGCACCGGTGTCGGCGAGCTGGACGCCCTCGTAGGCGAGGCGGAGGACCAGGCAGGAGACGACGGCGGCGGCGAGCGAGCCGATGGCCACGCCGATCCGGCGCGCGGTGTAGCCGTCGTCGTGGTTCACCCAGGTCGTGCCGAAGAAGCGGAGGGGCTCGGGGCGGGGTCCGCCGGTGGAGCCCGCGGGGGTGTCCGGGGTGCCTGGTTCGTCGCTCACGGGACGATTATGGCGCCGGGGGCCGCGGGCTCCGGGTCGGGGTTGGTGTACGGGGTCAGGCGCAGCGGTCGGCCACGTAGCCGTCGCTGCCGGTGTTGACGTAGGCATCCGAGACGAACTCGCCGTTGCTGATGTTGTCCCAGATGTTCGAGGTGCCGTAGTAACCGGACACGGTGGAGCCCGGTGTCTGGCAGTAGATCGGCACCTTGGCGCCCTCGGGCAGGACACGGGTGATGTCGTAGCTGGCGCCGGGGCCGCTGCGGACGTTCAGTCGAACGCCCGGGGCGACGTCGTAGTAGCGGACACTGGCGGCGGCGTTCGCCGTGGCGGCGGAGCCGAGGAGCATGAGGAAGGCGCTGCCGGTGGCTGCCGCCAACAAGAGGGTGGATCTGCGTCTGAGCGATGTCATACGAGTCCTCCGGAATCCGAAGACCGGATCAGGCAGAACGGATCGCGAGCCCGGACGGCGGGACCGGATCGCGAGACCGGGTCAGGCGCAGCGGTCGGCCACGTAGCCGTCGCTGCCGGTGTTGACGTAGGCATCCGAGACGTATTCGCCGTTGTCGATGTTGTCCCAGATCTTGGACGTGCCGTAGTAGCCGGACACCGTCGTGCCGGGCGACTGGCAGAAGATGGGGACGCGGGTGCCCTCGGGGAGGGTCCGCGTGATGTCGTAGCTGGTGCCCGGGCCGCTGCGGACGTTGAGGCGGATACCCGGGGCGACCGCGTACGTCTTCACGGTTGCCGCCAGCGTCGTGACGGCCTCTTCCTCGCCGCTGCTCTCGGCTTCCTGTGCGTGATCGACAGACATGTACTGCTCCCCCCACTGGACCCATGAGTGCCATGGAGTCCCGTTGATTCCCCGCATTCGAGCCACGAAACACATGTACGTAACTCGCACGCGGAGGCTAGCAAGCCGCCTCTGTCTCGTACGAGTCATCGACTAGGCTCCGTGCGTCGCGCTCCGCGGAAACAGCACGGAGGTGGTCCCTTGACGCCACAGCGCAACACCGGAGCGGGCGCGGAAGCGGAACTTCCCGAGTACGCCGGGCACTACCGCCTGGAGTCATGCCTCGGGTCCGGCGGCATGGGCGTGGTGCATCTGGCCCGCAGCACCTCGGGGCTGAAGCTCGCGGTGAAGGTCGTGCATGCGGAATACGCCAAGGACCGTGAGTTCAGGGGCCGTTTCCGGCAGGAGGTGGCCGCCGCGCGCAAGGTCAGCGGCGCCTTCACCGCACCCGTGGTGGACGCCGATCCCGAGGCCGATCGGCCCTGGATGGCCACCCTCTTCATCCCCGGCCCGACCCTCTCCGAGCACGTGAAACGGAACGGGCCGATGCCTCCTGCCCAGTTGCGCCGGCTGATGGCCGGACTGGCGGAGGCGCTGCGCGACATTCACAGGGTCGGCGTGGTGCATCGGGATCTCAAGCCGAGCAATGTGCTGCTCGCCGAGGACGGGCCCAAGGTCATCGACTTCGGTATTTCCCGGCCGAAAGACAGCGAACTGCGGACCGAGACCGGAAAGTTGATCGGCACGCCGCCGTTCATGGCGCCGGAGCAGTTCCGGCGGCCGCGTGAAGTGGGGCCTGCCGCCGACATCTTCGCGCTCGGGTCGGTGCTGGTGCACGCGGCGACCGGGCGGGGGCCGTTCGACTCCGACAGTCCCTACGTCGTCGCCTACCAGGTCGTACATGACGAGCCCGACCTCACCGGCGTGCCGGAGGAGCTCGCTCCGCTGGTGCTGCGCTGCCTCGCCAAGGAGCCCGAGGACCGGCCTACACCCGACGAACTGACGCGTGGGCTGCGGTCGTTGTCGGCGTCGTACGACACGCAGGCGTTCATACCGGCGCAGCGGGTCAGGGTCGACGACGAGAGTGACGAGAACGGCGACCCGTCGGAGGAGGAGTCGGCTGCCGCCGTTCCGGACCAGACGGCGCGGAAGGCGACGCGTCGGCGCATGGTCGTCGCCGCTGGGGCGGGTGCGCTGGTCCTGGGTGGTGTGGTCGCCTCGGCGCTCTGGCTCGGGGGCAGCGATCCGGCTCCGGTGAGCGGCACGGTGCACGGCTCCGCGACCGCGTTCCAGGCGTGGCAGGCGGAGGCAGTCGCCGAGGGTGGTTCGGAGATGCCTCAATGCGTCGCCGGTGCGGGCAAGTTGCTGTGCTTCCGGTCGGGACTGGCCTTCGCCCTCGCCCCGGCGGACGGCCGTCTGCTGTGGCGGCACAGGGTCGCGGACGAACGTGCGATCGGCTCACCGTTCCTGTCCGGCGGGCTCCTGCTGTTGCGGACGGACGGCGGTCGGCAGGTGGAGGCGCTGGACCCCGCCTCGGGTACGTCGCGCTGGAAGCAGACCATGCCCGCACACCGTGGGACGGAGATCACCGGCAGTACGGTGCTGCTCGTCGGGGCCGACAGGGTGATCACCGGCGTGGACAGCAAGACCGGCCACACCAAGTGGAGCCTGCCTGTCTCCGGCAGCGGCACGCCGTCCCTGAGCTCGTTCACCGGAGATCCGTTGGCGTACGTGACCAGCACCGCCGCCGACGGGACGGACACCCTGGTCACCGCGCTGGATCCGGCCACGGGCGCCAAGCGCTGGGAAGCCCGGCTGGCGGGGGACCTGAGGCCGGTCGGCAGTTCGGGCGGTTCCCTGTTCCTGCTCTCCGTGGACACGTCCTCCGGGGAGACGGACGCGGTGGTGCGCTACACGCCGGACGCGAAGGCGACCCGTCGGGTGGCGCTGCCCGTTCCCCGGGTGGCTCCGGGTGCCGGTGTGCGCGGCGACGTCGTCTATCTGCTGGCCGCCGGCGGCTCTCTGGAGGCCGTCGACTTCGGGAGCGGCAAGCGGCTCTGGTCGCTCCAGACGTCGGTGACCCGGGGCTCGGCGCCCGTGGCCGACGACCGGCACGTCTACTTCACGGCGCCCGACGGACGCCTGCTCGCCGTCGACGCCCGCAAGGGAACCCTCACGGGCCAGACTCCGGCGCGCCTCGGCGCGAACTCGGGCCAGATCACGGCAGCCCTGCCGGCTCCGCTGATCCTCGACGGCCACCTCTACGCCGCCGCCCCCGACGGCACCGTCTTCGCCGTGGACGCGGGGGATCCCGGCGGCTGGTGATGACGGGCGGGGGATGACAGGCGAAGGTGAAGGGGCCGCCCCCGTGCGGGAGGCGGCCCCTTCGATGGCTACGGCGGCTCAGCCCAGCTTCGACACGTCGCGCACCGCGCCCTTGTCGGCGCTGGTGGCCATCGCGGCGTAGGCGCGCAGGGCCGCCGAGACCTTGCGGTCGCGGTTCTTCGGGGCGTACACGCCGTTGAGGGCCTGCTCGCGGCGGGACAGCTCGGCCTCGTCGACGAGGAGTTCGATCGTGCGGCCCGGGATGTCGATGCGGATGCGGTCGCCGTCCTCGACGAGGGCGATGGTGCCGCCGGAGGCCGCCTCCGGGGAGGCGTGGCCGATGGAGAGGCCCGAGGTGCCGCCGGAGAAGCGTCCGTCGGTGATCAGCGCGCAGCTCTTGCCGAGGCCGCGGCCCTTGAGGAAG
The DNA here is from genome assembly GCF_019091475.1 of Streptomyces sp. GbtcB6. Lineage (NCBI taxonomy): Bacteria > Bacillati > Actinomycetota > Actinomycetes > Kitasatosporales > Streptomycetaceae > Streptomyces > Streptomyces sp. GbtcB6. Next base: position 9,424 of record NZ_JAGXJL010000069.1, read on the forward strand.
GACGTCGGGTAGAGCATCTCCTGCATGCCGGGGCCGCCCTTGGGACCCTCGTAGCGGATGACGACGACGTCGCCGTCCGTCACCTGCTTGTTGAGGATCTTCTCCACGGCCTCTTCCTGGGACTCGCAGACGACCGCGGGGCCCTCGAAGGTCCAGATGGACTCGTCGACGCCGGCCGTCTTCACCACGCAGCCGTCGACGGCGAGGTTGCCCTTGAGGACCGCGAGGCCGCCGTCCTTGGAGTACGCGTGCTCGACGCCGCGGATGCAGCCTTCCGCCGCGTCCTCGTCCAGGGCCTCCCAGCGCTCGGACTGCGAGAACGCCTCGGCGGAGCGGACGCAGCCGGGGGCCGCGTGCCACAGCTCGACGGCCTCGGGGGACGGGGAGCCGCCGCGCACGTCCCAGGTCTTCAGCCAGTCCGCGAGGGAGGGGCTGTGGACGGAGTGGACGTCCTCGTTGAGGAGGCCGCCGCGGTGCAGCTCGCCGAGGAGGGCGGGGATGCCGCCGGCGCGGTGCACGTCCTCCATGTAGTAAGTGCGGGTCTTGGCGACGTTCGGGGCGACCTTGGCCAGGCAGGGCACCCGGCGGGAGACCGCGTCGATCTCCGGGAGGCCGAAGGTGACGCCCGCCTCCTGGGCGGCGGCCAGCAGGTGCAGGATCGTGTTGGTGGAGCCGCCCATCGCGATGTCCAGGGCCATCGCGTTCTCGAACGCGGCGAAGGTCGCGATGTTGAGCGGCAGGACCGTCTCGTCGTCCTGCTCGTAGTAGCGGCGGGTGAGGTCCATCACCGTGCGGGCCGCGTCGACGTAGAGCTGCTTGCGGGCCGTGTGGGTGGCCAGGACCGAGCCGTTGCCCGGGAGGGAGAGGCCGATCGCCTCCGTCAGGCAGTTCATCGAGTTGGCGGTGAACATGCCGGAACAGGAGCCGCAGGTCGGACAGGCGTTCTCCTCGATCCTGAGGACGTCCTCGTCCGAGACGTTCTCGTTCGCCGCGTCGACCATCGCGTCGATCAGGTCGAGGGTGCGGACCGTGCCGTCGACCAGGGTGGCGCGGCCGGCCTCCATGGGGCCGCCGGAGACGAAGACCGTCGGGATGTTCAGGCGCAGGGCGGCCATGAGCATGCCCGGGGTGATCTTGTCGCAGTTGGAGATGCAGACCAGGGCGTCGGCGCAGTGCGCCTCGACCATGTACTCGACCGAGTCCGCGATCAGGTCGCGGGACGGGAGGGAGTACAGCATGCCGCCGTGGCCCATCGCGATGCCGTCGTCGACGGCGATCGTGTTGAACTCGCGCGGGATGCCGCCCGCCTCCTTGATCGCCTCGGAGACGATCCGGCCGACCGGCTGGAGGTGGGTGTGGCCCGGCACGAACTCCGTGAACGAGTTCGCGACGGCGATGATCGGCTTGCGGCCGATGTCCGCACCGGGTACACCGGAGGCGCGCATAAGGGCGCGGGCGCCCGCCATGTTGCGACCGTGGGTGACTGTGCGGGACCTCAGCTCGGGCATCGTCGCTCGCTCCTTCAGACAGATAGGGCTGCTAACGAGCGTACGCCCGATGTTCAGGCCTCGGGACGAGGTGTCCGGAATGCGGGACGCGCGTCTCGCACGGCCGGGGCTCACGGCCCGGTCAGATGCCCCTGCACCACCGGGGCGACCCTGGTCACGATCTGCTCCAGGTCCGCGGACGCCAGCGGCTCCACCTTGATCACGTAGCGGAGCATCGCGCAGCCCACCAGCTGTGCCCCCGCCAGTTCGGCGCGCAGCTCCGCGTCGGGGAGGTCCAACTGCTCCGCGACCCGGCGCAGCAGCTGGGCGGCGATCAGGCGGCGGAAGACGGCGGCCGCCGTGTCGTTGTTGACGGCGGAGCGGAGGATCGCGAGGAGGGGCGTACGGGTGGTGGGGTTCTCCCAGATGCCGAAGATGAACCGGGTCAGACGCTCGCCGACGCCGTCCAGCGGGCCGTCGGCGATGGCGACGGGTGCGTTGAGCGCGGGGGCGAAGGCGACCGAGATGGCGGCCTCGAAGATCTGTTCCTTGGTGCCGAAGTAGTGGTGGACCAGGGCGGAGTCGACCCCGGCGGCCTTGGCGATGGCGCGTACGGACGTCTTCTCGTAGCCGTGTTCGGAGAACTCCTCGCGGGCGGTGACGAGGATACGGTCCCGGGTGTCGGCCGACTCGGTACGCGGCGGGCGGCCGCGGCGACGCACGCCGGTGCCGCCGCTCTCGATACCGGTGCCTTCGGTGCCGCCGCCCTCGGTGCCGGTCATCGGCGGGGCACCTTCAGCGCCGAGGCCAGGTGCAGCCGGGTGAAGGCCAGGGCTTCCGCGAGGTCGGCCTCGCGCTCCGCGCCGGACATCGCGCGCCGGGTGTTGACCTCGATGACGACATGCCCGTCGAAGCCGGTGACCGCGAGCCGCTCCAGCAGCTCGGCGCAGGGCTGGGTGCCGCGGCCGGGCACCAGGTGCTCGTCCTTGGCGGAGCCGCGGCCGTCGGCGAGGTGGACATGGCCGAGCCGGCCGCCCATGCGGTCGAGCATGGCGAGCGCGTCGACGCGGGACGTCGAGGCATGGCTGAGGTCGATCGTGAAGTGCCGGTAGTCGTCCTTGGTGACGTCCCAGTCCGGGGCGTACGCCAGCATCTCGCGGTCGCGGTACCGCCAGGGGTACATGTTCTCCACCGCGAACCGCACGTCCGTCTCGTTCGCCATGCGCCAGATCCCCTCGACGAAGTCGCGGGCGTACTGGCGCTGCCAGCGGAACGGAGGGTGCACGACGACCGTGCTCGCGCCCAGCTTCTCGGCGGCGGCCCGGGCCCGCTGGAGCTTCACCCAGGGGTCGGTGGACCAGACCCGCTGGGTGATCAGCAGACAGGGCGCGTGGACGGCGAGGATCGGGATGCGGTGGTAGTCGCTCAGCCGGCGCAGGGCCTCGATGTCCTGGCTGACCGGGTCGGTCCACACCATGACCTCGACGCCGTCGTAGCCGAGGCGCGCGGCGATCTCGAAGGCCATCGCCGTCGACTCCGGGTAGACAGAGGCCGTGGAGAGCGCGACCTTCGCATCCGGGATGCGGACGACGTCCCTTGGGTTTGCCACGAGGGACAGGTTACGGGGTGGGGGTGAGTGGGCAGGGGGCGCCTACTCGCCGTTGTGACCAGGGTCGCGTCGGCGGGTACGGGGCGTGGGGGGGCCGGGCGCCCACTCGCCGTCGGAGGTCGCGGTGAGTTCGCGAGTGCGGAGCCGCATATCGGATGCGGCCCCGCGCCCCTTCCGGGTCGCTTACGCGGAACCCATGTGATCAAGGCGCCGCAAGATCACACCTTCCCTCAGGGCCCACGGACACACCTCCAGGTTCTCCACCTCGAAGAGGTCCATCGCGGCCTCCGCCACCAGCGCACCCGCCACCAGCTGGCCCGACCGCCCCTCCGACACCCCCGGGAGTGCGGAGCGCTGGGCCGTGGTCATGGCCCCCAGCCTCGGGACCCAGGTCTCCAGGGAGCCCCGCTTGAGTTCGCGCTGGACGTACAGACCGTCGGCGGAACGGGCCGCGCCGGCGATGCGGGCCAGCTGCTTGAAGGTCTTGGAGGTGGCGACCACGTGGTCGGGGGCGCCGAAGCGGCTGAACTCGCCGACCGTACGGGCGATCTCGGCGCGTACATGGCGGCGCAGCGCCCGTATGTCCTCGGAGGAGGGCGGGTCGCCGGGGAGCCAGCCCGCGGTGAGCCGGCCGGCGCCGAGCGGCAGCGAGACGGCCGTGTCGGGCTCCTCGTCGATGCCGTACGCGATCTCCAGGGAGCCGCCGCCGATGTCCAGGACCAGCAGCTTTCCGGCGGACCAGCCGAACCAGCGGCGGACCGCGAGGAAGGTCAGCCGGGCCTCCTCGGCGCCGCTGAGGACCTGGAGCTCGACACCGGTCTCGGCCTTCACGCGCGCGAGGACGTCGTCGGCGTTGCTGGCCTCGCGCACGGCGGAGGTGGCGAACGGCAGCAGGTCCTCGACGCCCTTGTCCTCCGCGGCCTGCAGGGCGTCCTTGACGACGGCGACCAGTTTCTCGACCCCGTCGGGGCCGATCGCCCCGTTGCCGTCGAGGAGTTCGGCAAGGCGCAACTCCGCCTTGTGCGAATGCGCCGGAAGCGGGCGCGCGCCGGGGTGCGCATCCACCACCAGCAGATGCACCGTGTTAGATCCCACGTCGAGGACACCGAGTCTCATGTACGGAACTCTACGGAACACTGCTGACCGCGAGCCCTGAGCAGTCCCCGGAGCCGCCTCCGGCGACTTACCCTGGACGGGTGCCAAAGACGAAAAAGACGAAGGACCACAAGGGTGCCAAATCCGCCGACGGTTCTTCGCAGGTGAAGCCACCGAAGGCGGCCAAGGCGTCGACGCTGTCGAAGAAGGCCCTGGCCGCGGACGAGAAGGGCCTCGACTTCGCGCGCGCCTGGGTGGAATTCCCTGATCCGGCGGACGACGAGCAGGTCTTCCGCTGCGACCTGACCTGGCTGACCTCGCGCTGGAACTGCATCTTCGGCAGCGGCTGCCAGGGCATCGAGGCGGGCCGCGCGGACGACGGCTGCTGCACGCTGGGCGCGCACTTCTCCGACGAGGACGACGAGAAGCGGGTCGCCGATCATGTGTCGCGGCTCACTCCGGAGGTCTGGCAGCACCACGACGAGGGCACGCGGAACGGCTGGGTCTCGGAGGACGACGAGGGCTCCCGCCAGACCCGCCCCTTCAACGGCTCGTGCATCTTCCAGAACCGGCCCGGCTTCGCGGGCGGCGCCGGCTGCTCGCTGCACATCCTGGCGCTGCGGGAGGGCCGCGAGCCGCTGGAGACCAAGCCGGACGTCTGCTGGCAGCTCCCGATCCGCCGCACGTACGACTGGATCGACCGCCCCGACGACACGCGCGTCCTCCAGATCTCGATCGGCGAGTACGACCGCAGGGGCTGGGGCCCGGGCGGCCACGACCTGCACTGGTGGTGCACCTCGGCGACCTCCGCGCACGGCGCGGGTGACCCGGTGTACGTCTCCTACCGGCCGGAACTGACCGAACTGATGGGCAAGGCCGGCTACGACCGCCTGGTGGAACTGTGCGAGGCGCGGCTGGCTTCACAGCTGCCCCTGCTGGCCCCGCACCCGGCGGATCCCGCCGGCTGACGGCCACGACGGCGCCTCGTCAGGGGCGCGGGGCCGTATCGATATGCGGCTCCGCCGCGCGGGCGCGACCAGCCACGACGGCGCCGCACCCGCAACGGCGGGTAGCGCGCCCAGCCCGGCACCGCCGAATTCCACCGTCGTGGCCGAGCACCGCCGCGGCGGAAAGAGGAGACCGGCAGAGGCAAGCGGGCCCCGCGGCACTCACGGAGTCCGAAGTAGGCCCCGCGGCGCTCACGGAGTCGGGGGCGGGCTCTCGCTGTCGGGGGCCGTCGGGGAAGGCGGCCCCGTCGGGCCGGCGGTGTCCGACTCCGTGGGCGTCGGTGTCGGCGCGCTCGACGTCGGTGGATCGCTGACCGGCGGTGGCGGCTGCGCCGGGTCGGATGCCGTCGGTGTCGGCGTCGGCCTCCCCGCAGGGGGCGGTTTCGGATCCCGGCGCGTCGGCGGAGCCGTCCCGTACCCGTCGATCGACACCACCGCCCCCGTCGGCGCCACCGCCACCTGTGCGCTCCAGTACCCGGCCGGCTCCCGCAGATGATCGACGTACACCTTGATCGTGAACGACTCGCCCGGCCGGAGCGTTCCCGACGGCCGGGAGAAGTAGAGCCAGCCCGCCGGGGTGGACACCGACCACCGCACCGCCGCGTCCCCGGACGCCGCCAGCGTGATCAGCGTCGTGTCGCCGTCGTTCGCGGCCGTCACCGCGAGGTGCCCCGCACCGGCCTTCGTCCGGCCGGCTCCGGCGACGCTGACCACCTCCACCGACACGTCGGCCTTGCCGTCCTTGCCGATACGCGGCCCGGGTCTGGTGCTGGCGTTGCCGGCGTTCTCGTAGCCCCCGCCCGTGTCGCCGTCGAGCGCGTCGGGGCCGGCGGCCTCGCGCGCGGTCGCGGACGGCCCCTCGTGGCTCTCCCCCGTCGGCGAGCCCCGGTACGCGGCCCACAGGGCCAGCACCGGCGCGGCCACCACGGTGGCGACGACGGTCGTCGTGACGGCACGCGCGCGGATCCGGTCACGGCGGGCCGCGCGGTCCTTGGGGTCCATCGGGAAGCCGCGCCGGTCGAAGCGCGGGGCGGCGGCGCCACGCGCGCGTGGCTGGTGCGCCATGACCATGTGCAGGGCCGCGCGGGGCGCCTCCAGGACGGGCAGCTCGGCGGGCGTGGTCATCGCGCCGGGCCACCGGCCGGGGGCCGCGCGTTCGGCGGTACGGCGGCAGCGCGGGCAGTCGTCGACATGCCGGACCAGTTCCCGGCGCAGGGCGCTGCTGAGGACCAGCTGGCTGTCGCCGGTGAGGTGGGACACGCTCGGGCAGCCGCCGGTCTCGACCACGGCGAGGGCCGCGCGGGTGCGTTCGACCTCGCAGGCGGCGGAGGCGAGCAGTTCCCGGGCGCCGGCCAGGTCCATGCCGAGGACGGCGGCGACCTCGTGGGCGGCGAGGTGGTGGCGTACGGCGAGTTCGAGCGCCTCGCGCTGCTCGGGGGTGGTGCCGGCAGCCTCGGGCCAGGCGAGCAGGGCGAGTTCGCCGCGCTGCCGCTCCTGGGTGTCGGCGGGGGCGGCGTGGTCGGGGGAGGCGGGGGCGATGTGCCGGCCGGCCGCGTGGGTGGCCTGACGTTTCTGCTTGGCCTGGGCGAGCCCGCGCAGACAGGCCCAGCGGGCCAGCGCGTACAGCCAGGCCCTGCGGTCCCCGGCGGCCTCCGGGACGCGCTGGCCGCGCCGCTCGGCGAGGGCCAGGACGTCCCCGAGCGCGGCGGTGGCCGCGTCGTGGTCGCACAGCACCGAGAGGCAGTAGGTGAACAGCCCGTCCAGGTACGGCTCGTAGCGCGCCGGCGGTCGCTGCGCCAGCGCACGCGCCGCCGTGCGATCGCGCGCCGTGCGCGCCTCCCGGTGCGCCCGGTGTGCGCCGGTCGTTCGGGCCGAGGTCTCCGGACTGCTGCTCATCACCCGTGCGACCGTAGGCGGCGCTGTATGGCCCGTTCTGGCGGCTTGAGCACTTTTAATCCGTACGGGTGAAACGATCCCTCAATAGGGGACAGGAACCTGCTCTTCCGCGGCTCGTACCCGTCGCGGGGTGGCCGGGACCGGTCCATCCACACCCGTCACGCGGGCCACCGTGGACCCACTGTCAGTGGCGGGGGCTACGGTTTCCGCATGGCTGCCCGTACCAAGACCTCGAAGGACCGTCCGTCCTACCGCTGCACCGAGTGCGGCTGGCAGACGGCCAAGTGGCTCGGCCGGTGTGCCGAGTGCCAGGCGTGGGGGACGGTCGAGGAGTACGGCGCGCCCGCGGTCCGTACGACGGCGCCCGGCCGGGTCACCACCTCCGCGGTGCCGATCGGCCAGGTCGACGGCCGTCAGGCCACCGCCCGCACCACCGGCGTCCCGGAGCTGGACCGGGTCCTCGGCGGCGGTCTGGTCCCCGGCGCGGTGGTGCTGCTCGCCGGCGAGCCCGGCGTCGGCAAGTCCACCCTCCTCCTCGACGTGGCGGCCAAGGCTGCCAGCGACGAGCACCGCACGCTCTATGTCACCGGCGAGGAGTCGGCGAGCCAGGTGCGGCTGCGCGCCGACCGCATCGGCGCCATCGACGACCACCTCTATCTCGCCGCCGAGACCGATCTGGCCGCCGTCCTCGGCCACTTGGACGCGGTGAAGCCGTCGCTGCTGATCCTGGACTCCGTGCAGACGGTCGCCTCCCCCGAGATCGACGGTGCTCCGGGCGGTATGGCCCAGGTCCGCGAGGTGGCCGGGGCGCTCATCCGCGCGTCCAAGGAGCGCGGCATGTCCACCCTCCTCGTGGGCCATGTCACCAAGGACGGCGCGATCGCAGGACCGCGGCTCCTCGAACACCTGGTGGACGTCGTCCTGCACTTCGAGGGCGACCGGCACGCCCGCCTGCGCCTGGTCCGGGGCGTAAAGAACCGCTACGGCACCACGGACGAGGTCGGCTGCTTCGAACTGCACGACGAGGGCATCACGGGCCTCACCGACCCGAGCGGACTTTTCCTGACCCGACGTGCCGAACCGGTCCCGGGCACCTGCCTGACCGTCACCCTGGAGGGCCGCCGCCCGCTGGTCGCCGAGGTCCAGGCGCTGACGGTGGACTCGCAGATCCCCTCCCCGCGCCGGACCACCTCCGGCCTGGAGACCTCCCGGGTGTCCATGATGCTGGCGGTGCTGGAGCAGCGCGGGCGTATCAGCGCGCTCGGCAAGCGGGACATCTACTCCGCGACGGTCGGCGGGGTGAAGCTCTCCGAGCCCGCCGCCGACCTGGCCATCGCCCTCGCCCTGGCCTCCGCGGCCAGCGACACCCCGCTCCCCAAGAACCTGGTAGCCATCGGCGAGGTCGGCCTCGCGGGCGAGGTCAGACGGGTCACCGGGGTCCAGCGCCGGCTCGCGGAGGCGCACCGGCTCGGCTTCACGCACGCCCTCGTGCCGGGCGATCCCGGCAAGATCCCGCCGGGCATGAAGGTCCTGGAAGTCGCCGACATGGGGGAGGCCCTGCGGGTGCTGCCGCGCTCCCGTCACCGAGAGGCCCCACGGGAGGCGGAGGAGCGCCGGTAGACTTTGCCCTGGTCTCGCCCGTCCGTACGAACCGAGTGCGGGGACGGCAGCGCCTCAGAACCTGCGACCGGAGGAGTGCAGTGGCAGCCAACGACCGGGCAGGAGCTCCCGGAAAGTCCGGTGGGAGTGCCGGTTCCGATGGCCTGATGCGCGCCTCGCTGAGCGCTGTGGCGCCGGGCACGTCCATGCGGGACGGCCTGGAGCGGGTCCTCCGCGGCAACACGGGCGGGCTCATCGTCCTCGGCTCCGACAAGACGGTCGAGACGATGAGCACGGGCGGTTTCGTACTGGATGTCGAGTTCACGGCGACCCGGCTGCGGGAGCTGTGCAAACTCGACGGCGGCATCGTGGTCTCCTCCGACCTGTCGAAGATCCTTCGGGCGGGCGTGCAGTTCGTACCCGACGCGACGATCCCCACGGAGGAGACGGGCACCCGGCACCGCACGGCGGACCGTATCTCCAAGCAGGTCGGGTTCCCGGTGGTCTCGGTCTCCCAGTCGATGCGGCTGATCGCGCTGTACGTCGACGGTCAGCGCCGCGTCCTGGAGGACTCGGCGGCGATCCTCTCCCGCGCGAACCAGGCGCTGGCCACGCTGGAGCGGTACAAGCTCCGCCTGGACGAGGTCGCGGGAACATTGTCGGCGCTGGAGATCGAGGACCTGGTGACGGTCCGCGACGTGTCGGCGGTCGCGCAGCGCCTGGAGATGGTCCGCCGGATCGCCACGGAGATCGCCGAGTACGTGGTCGAGCTCGGCACCGACGGGCGGCTTCTCGCCCTTCAGCTGGACGAGCTGATCGCCGGGGTCGAGCCCGAGCGCGAGCTGGTGGTGCGGGACTACGTGCCCGAGCCGACGGCGAAGCGCTCCCGCACGGTCGACGAGGCGCTCTCCGAGCTGGACGCCCTGAGCCACGCGGAGCTGCTGGAACTGCCGACGGTGGCGCGGGCGTTGGGGTACACGGGTTCGCCGGAGGCGCTGGACTCCGCGGTGTCGCCGCGCGGCTTCCGGCTGCTGGCGAAGGTGCCGCGGCTGCCGGGGGCGATCATCGACCGGCTGGTGGAGCACTTCGGGGGCCTGCAGAAGCTGCTCGCTGCGAGCGTCGATGACCTGCAGACCGTGGACGGCGTGGGCGAGGCCCGGGCACGGAGCGTCCGCGAGGGCCTGTCGCGACTGGCGGAGTCTTCGATTCTTGAGCGGTATGTCTGATTTCGCCGATTAGCTCGGGCCGTTGCGTTGTACGGCGGCTGCGGGCGGGCGCGGGCTGATCGCGCAGTTCCCCGCGCCCCTTACGGGGCGCTCCACAGCTGCGGGCAGTCGTGCCGCTGGGGCGGCACGGGTGGGCGCAGCGGCACCCTGCCAGCGCCGGTAAGCGTCCCCACCCCGCCCCGAGCTAATCCGCCGCCAGCACGAAAGACGCCTGCGTCTTCGCGTACCCCGGGGCCTCCGCCTCCAGCAGGTACGTGCCCGACCCGGCCGACCCCGCCGGAGGCGTCGCGCACTGCGCGGCGCTCGGCTTCCGGTCCCACTTCAGGGTGTACGTGATGCTGCTCCCGGCCGGCACCCGGTACCACCGGCTCCCCGCCGCCTTCGGGCAGTCCGCCGACGACCAGTAGCTGTCGTCCGCGCTGGCCTGCGTGATGGTGAGCACCGCGCTCTTCGGCCCGAGGTCGATCTTGCAGTCGCTGGACGACGTGTTCTTCGCGGTGAGTTCGAAGGTCGGCGCCTGCTCCGGCGAGTACGAGTTGCGCAGGCTCTTCAGGCTCAACGCCACGGACCCGGCAGTGCAGTTGGGCAGTGCGGAAGACCCCGGCAGCGAGGCGACCGTACCGCCGGAACCCGACGTGACGTCGTCACCCGAGCCGGACGAGGAGCCCGACGAACCGGCGGAACCGGACGGCGAGGCACTGCCCGTCCCGGCCGAACTCCCGCCGTCGGAGCCGGAACCGGGGCTCGAACCGGAACCGCCCCCGCTCGAATCGTCCCGTCCGCCCGGTGCCTGGCTGATCGCCGGCCCGCTGCCGGACGGCCCCGGCGTGATCGTGGACACGGGGTTCTTGCCGTCCGACCCGCCTGCGTTCTTCTTGCCGCCCCCGCCGTTCGACGTCACGATCCACGCGATCAGGAGCGCCAGGACGACGAGCGTCGACAGCATGAAGACCCTCCGTCGCCAGTAGATGGAGGAGGGAAGCGGCCCGACCGGATTGCGCAGAGATCCCACGGCGCAAACTGTACGAGAGATCCGTGCACTTCCTCGCCCCACCCGCCGCCCAAACCTCAACTTTTCCGGATCATCATTCCGGCAACTCCCGCTGGCACGGCCCCTCTTCACCGCGAGTCACTACGAGTCACCACGAGCGGTGTCACGAGAGGCGTCAACCCCGACCCCGCCGCGGACCACGTCCACCCCACCCGTCGCCGGACGTGGCAGGATCGGGAGGGCCATGACTGAGAAGCTCCACACCCCCGTGATCGCCTGGTTCGACGCCCACGCCCGTGACCTCCCCTGGCGCCGCCCGGAGGCGGGTCCGTGGGGGGTGATGGTCAGCGAGTTCATGCTGCAGCAGACCCCGGTGAGCCGGGTGCAGCCCGTGTACGAGCAGTGGCTGGCCCGCTGGCCGCGCCCCGCCGACCTCGCCGAGGAGGCGCCCGGCGAGGCGGTCCGCGCCTGGGGCCGGCTCGGCTACCCGCGTCGCGCCCTGCGGCTGCACGGCGCCGCCGTCGCCATAACGGAACGCCACGACGGTGACGTACCGACGGATCACGCGCAGCTGCTCGCGCTGCCGGGCATCGGCGAATACACCGCCGCGGCCGTCGCCTCCTTCGCCTACGGGCAGCGGCACGCCGTGCTCGACACCAATGTGCGGCGGGTGTTCGCACGGGCCGTGACCGGTGTGCAGTACCCGCCGAACGCCACCACCGCCGCCGAGCGCAGGCTCGCCCGCGAACTGCTGCCCGAGGACGAGCGGACCGCCGCCCGCTGGGCCGCCGCCTCGATGGAGCTGGGCGCCCTGGTGTGCACGGCGAAGAACGAGACGTGCCAGCGGTGTCCGATCGCCGGGGAGTGCGCCTGGCGGCTGGCCGGCAAGCCGGAGCACGAGGGGCCGCCGCGGCGCGGGCAGACGTACGCCGGTACCGACCGCCAGGTGCGCGGCAAGCTGCTCGCCGTCCTGCGCGAGGCGCACACCCCCGTACCGCAGACGGCGCTCGACCGGGTGTGGCACGAGCCGGTGCAGCGGGCGCGCGCGCTGGACGGGCTGGTCTCGGACGGGCTGGTGGAGCCGCTCGCGGGCGGCCTGTACCGGCTTCCGCTGAGCTGACGTACAGCCACATCACAGCAGAAGAGGCTCTGTTACGACCCCATCCGCAGGGCAAATCACCGCGCAACCGGGCATAAACCCGTACCCGCTTACCCCGAACCTACTTCCGTTACACAACCGACGGACAGCCGATTGCTACCCGCAGGCTGCTCCGCACAGGCCCGTGACAACGAGTCCGTAGCTTCGTTTCTGTGCCCGCCAGGACCGCGGGACGGCAGGAACTCAGGCACAGGGCCGGGGAAAACGGGGATCGGGAGGCGGTTGATCATGGCGCAGGGCGAGGTGCTCGAATTCGAGGAGTACGTCCGCACTCGGCAGGACGCGCTGCTGCGCAGCGCCCGCCGGCTGGTCCCGGACCCGACGGACGCCCAGGACCTGCTGCAGACCGCGCTGGTTCGGACGTACGGCCGCTGGGAGACCATCGAGGACAAGAAGCTCGCCGACGCCTACCTCCGCCGGGTCATGATCAACACGAGGACCGAGTGGTGGCGGGCCCGCAAGCTGGAGGAGGTCCCGACCGAGCAGCTGCCGGACGCCTGTGTGGAGGACTCCACCGAGCAGCACGCGGACCGCGCTCTGCTCATGGACATCATGAAGGTTCTGGCTCCGAAGCAGCGCAGTGTCGTGGTGCTGCGACACTGGGAGCAGATGTCCACGGAGGAGACGGCCGCCGCCCTCGGCATGTCGGCCGGAACGGTCAAGAGCACGCTGCACCGGGCGCTCGCCCGGCTCCGCGAGGAGCTGGAGTCACGCGACCTCGACGCACGCGCGCTGGAGCGTGAGGAGCGGGAGCGTTGCGCGGCCTGACCGGCACGGGGTCCAGCAGGGGCCCGGCGAGTGCACAGGCGGTGATCACGGCGACGGCCGTGCTCACCGCCCTCGCCCTTTTCGCCGCGGCCTGCGGCACCGGTGGCACCGGAGCCCGTGACGAGGGCCCGGCACACGCCGACTCGGTCGCGAAGGCCCCGGCCGCCGCGGTCCCCTCGCCCAACCCGTCCCAGACGTACGAGAAGGTCGACGCGGTCGCCCTGGTGAAGGCCGACCCGGTGGTCTCGGCCACGGTGAAGCGGGACCTCAAGCCCTGCTCGGGCGACGAGTACCCGGTCGACGTGACCTACGGCGACCTCACCGGGGGCCCGGTCGAGGACATCGTCGTCAACGTGCTGACCTGCGGGGACGCGGTCGGGGTCGGGGCGTACGTGTACCGCAGGGAGAGCGGCGCCTACAAGAACGTCTTCAAGGCCGAGGAGTCCCCGGTGTACGCGGAGATAGACCGGGGCGACCTGAGCGTGACCAAGCAGGTGTACGAGAAGGGCGACCCCGTGTCGAGCCCCTCCGGCGAGAACGTGATCACCTACAGCTGGGCCGCGGGACGCTTCGTCCAGGAGGACTTCCACCACACGGACTACGGCAACGCGGCCGGCAGCGGCGACGCCACGCCGGAGCCCTCCCCCGGCAACTGAACCCGCTGAGCCACGCACCCCGCTGAGCCCACCGACCCCACCCCACCGACCACCGAGAGAGCCGGGATGGCAGACCAGACCCACGTTCTGTTCGTCGAGGACGACGACGTCATCCGCGAGGCCACCCAGCTCGCCCTGGAGCGGGACGGCTTCGCGGTCACCGCCATGCCCGACGGCCTGTCGGGACTGGAGGCCTTCCGCGCCGACCGGCCCGACATCGCCCTGCTGGACGTGATGGTCCCGGGCCTGGACGGGGTGAGTCTGTGCCGGCGCATCCGTGACGAGTCGACCGTCCCGGTGATCATGCTGTCGGCGCGCGCCGACTCGATCGACGTGGTGCTGGGTCTGGAGGCGGGCGCCGACGACTACGTCACCAAGCCGTTCGACGGCGCCGTACTGGTCGCCCGGATCCGGGCGGTGCTGCGCCGCTTCGGGCACGCGAGCGGCGGCGAGAAGCCGCACGAGGACGCGGCTCCGGTCTCCGGCGGCCTGCTCGCCTTCGGCGACCTGGAGATCGACACCGAGGGCATGGAGGTACGCCGGTCCGGGCAGCCGGTCGGGCTGACGCCCACCGAGATGCGGCTGCTCCTGGAGTTCTCCTCGGCACCGGGGACCGTGCTCTCCCGCGACAAGCTGCTGGAACGCGTCTGGGACTACGGCTGGGGCGGGGACACCCGGGTCGTCGACGTGCATGTGCAGCGGCTGCGGACCAAGATCGGCCAGGACCGGATCGAGACGGTCCGTGGTTTCGGCTACAAGTTGAAGGCCTGAGCGAGGCGGTCATGCGGGGGTTTTCCAGCCGGTACCGGGGTCCGGGACTGCGCACCGGACTCAGATGGAAGCTGAGCGCGGCGATCGCGCTGGTCGGCGCGTTGGTCGCGATCGCACTGAGCCTGGTGGTGCACAACGCCGCCCGGGTCTCGATGCTGGACAACGCACGCGACCTGGCCAACGAGCGGCTGCAGATCGCGCAGCGCAACTACGAGCTGTACGGGAGGGCGAACTTCCCGGACGTCAAGGTCGACGACCCCCGGCTGCCGCCGGCCCTGCGCGAGCGGGTCGACGCGGGCCGCCGGGCGACCGACGTCATCGACCACGGCACCGGCGCGCCGGACATCTGGGCGGCGGTGCAGGCCAAGGACGGGCGCGTGCTGTCCCTGCACAGCACCTTCGCGAACCGCAGCAGCGATGTGCTGAAGGACCTCGACCAGGCCCTCGTCATCGGCTCCATCGCGGTCGTCCTCGGCGGCAGCGCGCTCGGCGTGCTGATCGGCGGACAGCTCTCCCGGCGGCTGCGCAAGGCGGCGGCCGCGGCCAACCAGGTTGCCCAGGGCGAGCCGGACGTGCGGGTGCGGGAGGCGATCGGCGGGGTCGTACGGGACGAGACCGACGACCTGGCGCGCGCGGTGGACGCCATGGCGGACGCGTTGCAGCAGCGCCTGGAGGCCGAGCGGCGGGTGACGGCCGACATCGCGCACGAGCTGCGTACGCCGGTGACCGGCCTGCTCACGGCGGCCGAGCTGCTGCCGCCCGGCCGGCCGACGGAACTGGTCCTGGACCGGGCGAAGGCGATGCGCACCCTCGTCGAGGACGTGCTGGAGGTGGCCCGTCTGGACAGTGCCTCCGAGCGGGCCGAGCTGCAGGACATCATGCTGGGCGAGTTCGTCGCCCGGCGGGTGGCCGCGAAGGACCCGGAGATCGAGGTGCGGGTGGTGCACGAGTCGGAGGTCACCACCGATCCGCGCCGGCTGGAGCGGGTGCTGTTCAACCTGCTCGCCAACGCGGCCCGGCACGGCAAGCCGCCCGTCCAGGTGACCGTCGAGGGCCGGGTCATCCGGATCCGCGACCACGGCCCCGGTTTCCCGGAGGAACTCCTGGCCGAGGGCCCGAGCCGGTTCCGCACCGGCAGCACGGACCGTGCGGGCCAGGGCCACGGCCTGGGCCTGACCATCGCGGCGGGTCAGGCACGCGTCCTGGGCGCCCGCCTGACCTTCCGCAACGTCCGTCCGGCGGGCGCCCCCGAGCACATCCCGGCGGAGGGTGCGGTGGCCGTGCTCTGGCTCCCGGAGCACGCGCCGACGGCCACGGGCAGCTACCCGATACTGCCGGGGCCTGCCCAGTCGGGAAGCCGCTGACGAACAGCCGGCCGTCTCCGAGCGACGGCCGGCCGGGCGCCTCTGTCCCGGCCCCTCAGGTGAAGGCCACGAGGAGTTCCTCGCCGCGGGACGGGCGCAGGCCGTCGGTGCGGCCGGCGAAGTAGCGGTCGGTGAGTTCCTCGGCCGGGACGTGCCGGGTGTCCCGGAAACCGGCCTCGCGGGCGAGGGCCGCCATCCGCTCGGGTGCGTAGAAGCTCAGGAAGGGCGTGCCGGAGGCCCGCGCGCCCCGCTGGGCCACCCGTAGCTGCTCCTGCTGGTCCGGCTCGACGTCCTCGATGGGCCGCAGGAACGTCGTGACCAGCGTCGACCCGGGGGCGAGCCCCGCGATGTGCCGGAAGGTGGCGGCGACGGCGTCCTCGGTGAGGTACATCGTGACCCCGGCGGACGCGACCACGGCCGGACGGCGCGGATCGAACCCGGCGGCGGCCAGCTGCCCCCACCAGTCCCCCTCGAAGTCCACCGGCACCGGTGTCAGCCAGTCGGGCACGCCGTACCCCAGCTCGGTCAGCCGCCGCCGCTTCCAGGCCACGGCTCCGGTCCGGTCGGCCTCGAACACCCGTAGCCCGGCGGCCACCGCGTCGGCGGCCCGGCGTTGCGCGAAGGTGTCGAGCCCGGCGCCGAGGACGAGGTACTGGTCCACCCCGCGCCCGGCCTCCGCCAGCACCAGGTCCTCGACGAACCGCGCCCGGGCCACGATGGACGCCCGGGTCCGCCGGGTGGCCTCGACGTCCATGTCCGGCCGGGCCCGCCAGCCGTCCGCGTCCTCGCCCGCGTCCGGCTCGGCCAGCCGCAGCCCGACCTCGTCCTCGATGACGTACGGCGGCGGATCGGCGCGCAGATGCAGCGCCCGCCACAGGGCGGTGCGGACGGCGGTGTGGTCGGGCCCGGTCTCCGTCGGCATGCTCAGAACTCCTTGGAGAAGTCGAGCTCTTCGCTGCGCTCGGTCAGCGAGTACCAGTTGCCGTTGTCGTCGCGGAAGATCGCCTCGATGCCGTAAGGCCGTTCCTTGGGCTCCTGGACGAACTCGACGCCCCGCGCCGTGAAGGTCTCGTAGTCGCCGCGGCAGTCGTCCGTGCGGAACGCGCCGGCCCCCATGACCCCCTTGGCGACCAGTTTGCGCAGCGCCTCGGCGGACTCGGGGTCGAGGCCAGGACCGTCCAGGCGCATCAGGGCGATTTCGACACCGGGCTGGTCCTTGGCGCCGACGGTGACCCAGCGCATGTCGCCCATCGCGATGTCGTCGCGCAGCTCGAAGCCGAGCTTCTCGGTGAAGAAGGCCTTGGTGCGCTGCTGGTCGAAGGTCCATACGGTGGTGATGGCCAGGCCCTGGATCATGGCTCCGCTCTCCTGCCTGCCCGGCCGCTGTCGCCGGACGGTCGCTGTTCCTGTCCGTGTTCCTGTCCGTCACGGTAGGCAGCCGGGTGCGGGCCGCGCTTCTCGGAAGTTGCGCTTCTGTTCGGGAACCCGCCCGCCCAGAGCAGGGCGTAGCAGCCGGGGATGAGGGAGGCGCCGCGGCCGACGTGTTCGGTGCGGTACTCGGTGGGGCTGAGCCCGGTACGGGCCTTGAACGTCGCCGAGAAGGTGCCGAGGCTGCTGAAGCCGACGAGGTGGCAGATCTCGGTGACGGTGAGGTCCGCGCCGCGGAGCATCTCCTCCGCCCGCTCGATCCTGCGGTGCGTCAGGTACTGGCCGGGCGTCTCGCCGTACGTCTCCTTGAAGGCGCGGAGGAAGTGGTACCGCGAGTACCCGGCGTGCGCGGCGACCGCGTCGAGATCGAGGGCCGGGTCGGCCCAGTCCCGGTCCATGGCGTCCTTGGCGAGGCGTAGCTGCCGCAGTTTGTCCACGCCGTCAATTCTCGGCCCGGAACGGCGAAGCGGGTGGTCCCGGGGGCCGCAGCCCCGAAACCACCCGCACGTCGCTCAGCCGGCCTCGGCCACCAGGACCCCGCTCAGCCGGTCCCGGCCACCCGGACCCCGCTCAGACCGCCTCGACCATCGGCATCGGCGCCGCCTCGTCCGCCTTCTGGGGCCCGCCCTTCAGCGGGACCTCCTTCACGAAGACCGCCGCCACCAGCACCAGCACGGCGATCACGGCGCCGAGCAGGAACGCCGAGTGGGTGCCGGCCGACACCGCGTGCTGGTACGCCTCGCGCGCCGCGGCCGGCAGCTTCGCCAGGCTCTTCGCATCCAGCTGCGCCGACTGCTCGGTGAGCTTGGAGCCCAGCGAGCCGGCCCGCTCGGACATGACGTCCTTGACCCGGTTGTTGAAGATCGCGCCCATGATGGCGACACCGAAGGACGAGCCGAGCGTACGGAACAGGGTGGTGGACGAGGACGCGACGCCCATGTCCTTCATCTCCACGCTGTTCTGCGCGACCAGCATGGTGATCTGCATCAGGCAGCCCATGCCGAGGCCGACGACGGCCATGTACACACCGGAGGTGAACCGGGTGGTGTCCGTGTCCATCGTGGACAGCAGGTACAGCCCGACGGTCAGCAGCACGCCGCCCGCGAGGGGGAAGATCTTGTAGCGGCCGGTGTTGGTGGTGACCCGCCCGGCGACCATCGAGGTCACCAGCATCGCGCCGAGCATCGGGAGCAGCAGCAGACCGGAGTTGGTCGCGGACGCGCCCTGCACGGACTGCTGGTAGAGCGGCAGGAACAGCGTGGCGCCGAACATCACGAAGCCCACGATGAAGCCGATGATCGACATCAGGGTGAAGTTGCGGCTGCGGAAGATGTGCAGCGGCAGGACCGGCTCGGCGGCCTTGGTCTGCCAGAAGACGAAGCCGATCAGGGCGACGACGCCGATGGCGATCAGTTCCATGATCCGCGCGGACGTCCAGGCGTACTCGGAGCCGCCCCAGGTGGTGACCAGCACGATCGAGGTGATGCCGAGGGTCAGCAGACCGGCGCCGAGGTAGTCGATGCGCGTCTTGTTCCGCTTCTTCGGCAGGTGCAGTACGGCGCTGATGGCGGCCAGCGCGACCACGCCGAGCGGCAGGTTGATGTAGAAGGCCCAGCGCCAGCCCCAGTTGTCGGTGATGGTGCCGCCGACCAGCGGGCCGCCGATCATGGCGAGCGCCATGACGCCGGCCATCATGCCCTGGTACTTGCCGCGCTCGCGGGGCGGCACGAGGTCGCCGATGATCGCCATGACGCCGACCATCAGACCGCCGGCACCGAGGCCCTGGACGGCACGGAACCCGATCAGCTGACCCATGTCCTGGGCCATGCCGCTGAGCGCGGAGCCGATCAGGAAGATGACTATGGAGGTCATGAAGGCGCCCTTGCGCCCGTACATGTCACCGAGCTTGCCCCAGATCGGGGTGGACGCCGCGGTCGCCAGGGTGTACCCGGTCACGACCCACGCCAGATGCTCCAGACCGCCCAGCTCGCCCACGATCGTCGGCATCGCCGTGCCCACGATCATGTTGTCGAGCATCGCGAGCATCATCGCGACCATGAGCGCGAGGATCACGACCCGTACGCTCTTCGGCTCTTTCTCCGACTGTTTCTGCGGCTGCTCGGCCGCTTCCGGTGCCGCAGGTGTCTCCTGGCCGGTGCTGGCCGCCTGGGTGTCCGCCATCTCTCCCACTCCCCCTGGCGACAGCCACTTACTTGCCGCCCGGCTAGTTCAGTACACTCGGAAGTTAGACCCGTTGCTAGCCGGGCGTCAAGTAAGTTTACTAGCCGGGCGGCAAGCAAGTTTCCGCGGGAGTACGAGGAGTAAGAGGATGAGCGTCACCATGGACGGCACCAAGCAGCAGCGCCGCGGGAACACCCGCCAGCGCATCCAGGACGTGGCGCTCGAACTCTTCGCCGAGCAGGGCTACGAGAAGACCTCCCTGCGGGAGATCGCCGAGCGCCTCGACGTGACCAAGGCGGCCCTCTACTACCACTTCAAGACCAAGGAAGAGATCCTGGTCAGCGTCTTCGAGGACCTGACGCGGCCGATAGAGGACCTGATCGAGTGGGGCAAGGGCCAGCCGCACACCCTGGAGACCAAGCAGGAGATCGTACGGCGGTACCACAAGGCGCTCGCCGAAGCAGAACCGCTGTTCCGGTTCATGCAGGAGAACCAGGCGACGGTCCGGGAGCTGCGGATCGGCGACACCTTCAAGGACCGGATGCGCGGCCTGCGGAACATCATCATCGACCCGGACGCGGCGCTGACCGACCAGATCCGCTGCATCAGCGCGCTCTTCACCCTGCACGCCGGCATGTTCGTGATGCAGGACGTCGAGGGCGACCCCCAGCAGAAGCGCGAGGCGGTCCTGGAGGTCGCCGTGGACCTGGTGACCCAGGCCCATCGGGGCACCCACCCGGCCTAGGGCGCGGCGCCGCCGAACGCTTCGCGGCGGGGCCGCCGCACGCCCTCCTGGAGGACTAGAGGGTCACACCCTTGGCGCGCAGGAAGGCGACCGGGTCGACCGCGGAGCCGTAGTTCGGGGTCGTACGGATCTCGAAGTGCAGGTGCGGGCCGGAGGAGTTGCCGGTGTTGCCGGAGCGGGCGAGGTGCTGACCGGTCTTGACGATCTGGCCGACCCTGACGTCGATGCGGGACAGGTGGGCGTACTGCGAGTACTGGCCGTTGCCGTGCTTGACGACGATGGCGTTGCCGTACGCGGGACCGTCACCGGCGCCGTTGCCGCCGGCCTTGACGACGGTGCCGCCGTGCGCCGCGAGGACCTCGGTGCCGCTCGGCACCGCGAAGTCCTGACCGCTGTGCCTGGCGGCCCACATGCCGCCGGCCTGGTTGAAGGTCGCGGAGAGCGTGTACTTCTTCACCGGGTCGACCCAGGCGGCGGCACTGGAGGTGGCGGCCGACGCGACCCCCGACCCCACCACGGCCGCGACTCCGACACCGGCGGCCAGAACGGCGGCCCGCTTGCGGAGCGAGGACGTACGGGGGGCACGGAAAGCGGCGCGCAGGGACATCGAAACCTCGTGGGGTAGACGACAGGACCCCCCTCCGGCACCGGCCCGCGGGGGGCGGCCGCCGAACGGGGCATCTCTTGGTAACCCGGAAGCCGGGGCCCTCTCAAACCCCGCCGCCTACGAGGCCCCTTAGTAACCATGCCCAGAATTGACCGTTTCTTGACAGAGCCCCCCTGGCCGGGCAGGCCATTCCCGGCAATCGCGCCGCATGCGACTCGTGGAGTAAAAAGCCCCGTTTACCCTTTCGATAGGTCCACTATGTCGGCTAGTAACGGGCATTTCGCCCGTGCGCTATGTCACCGGAGACCAAGATCCACCGCCACCGAAATGTGACGGGCGCTACGCCGACGCGCGGTCGCTCGGCCGCAGAGGCGGGCCGCCGTGGATCCGACAGCGCTCGGCACCCGGCCGGTGCGCGTCGGCCGGCCTGGACCCCCCCGGGGCGCCACGGCAGCCGCAAGAGGTCGACCTCCCCGCAGACACCGGCCAGGCGACCGGCCGGGATCAGCTCGGCGAGGCGGCCGCAATCGTCCAGATGTGACGCACGTCTCTGGCCACCTACTCCCCAGTAACCCTACCGTTCCCCTCACGCCACCTCCCCCGCTCACCATGCCCCTGACATAGCCGGACGTGAGAGGACACCCCCACCGATGACCACAGGCACCTGGACCCGTCGCATATCCGTCACCGCCGTCTCCGTGGCCGTGCTCGCCGGGATGGCCGCTCCGGCCCGGGCCGCGACGGAGAGCGGCTCCACCGCGGTCGACTACGCCACCTGGCAGCAGGACTGCCAGACCGTGATGGACCAGGCCCTGCCCTACCTGAAGCAGCGCATCGCCGCCGCCGAGCCGGGCGAGAAGCAGGCGATCGTCTTCGACATCGACAACACCACGCTGGAGACCGACTTCGGCTTCAGCTACCCCCAGCCGGCCAACAAGCCGGTCCTGAACGTGGCCAGGTACGCCCAGGAGCACGGCGTCTCCCTGTTCTTCGTCACCGCCCGCCCCGGCATCATCTACCTGCCGACCGAGTACAACCTGGAGCACGACGGCTACCAGGTCTCCGGCCTCTACGTGCGCGGCTTCCTCGACCTGTTCAAGGACGTCGCCGCCTACAAGACCGCCCAGCGCGTCGACATCGAGAACAAGGGCTACGACATCATCGCGAACATCGGCAACAGCGCCACCGACCTCTCGGGCGGCCACGCCGACAAGACGTTCAAACTGCCTGACTACAACGGCCAGTTGTCGTAGGCCGCCGATAGGCTCCATCCGCTGACGGGACTCACGGGGGTGGCGGATGGAGCCGACGGTACTGGGCGGGAAGCTGGCGTCGAGCCTGATGGGCCCGCTGCTGAAGAAGCTGTTCGTGGCGGACGGGCCGGGCGCGGGGCTGGTCGACCGACCGGTACGGCTGAAGAGCCTGGTCTCCTTCCGCGGCGAGAAGCGCGCGCTCGTCGAGAAGGACGTGCACAGACTCGCGGAGCACCTGGTCGGTCAGGCGGTCGACTCACCGGGTGAGCCGCCCTTCCGGGCCGACGAGCGGACCGCCGTCGCCGAGGCCCTCGCCCGCCGGCTGCTCGCCCTCGGCGACCTGGACATGGACGACGTCCAGGCCGTACGGCTCGGCCACCGCGAACTCGCCCGGACCCTCTCGCGCTCGGGACCCGCACCCGACGGGCTCTCCGCCGACGCCGGCCACTTCCTCGACTCCGCGACCGAGTGGGCCTGTCTCCAGATCCTGGAGTTCTTCACCCGCCGCTCCACCTTTGTCGCCCGCACCCTCGTGGAACAGACCCGGGACCAGACCGAACTCATCGCGAAGATCGACGAGTTGCTCGCCCGCACCCCACGCCCCGACGGCCGCGACACCGCCTTCGAGCGCCGCTACCGCTCCTACGTCGCCGAACGCCACAACCACATCACCATCTACGGCATCGATCTGCGGGAATCCCCCGACCGCTGGCCGCTCGAGGTCGCCTACCTCAGCCTGGAGGCGACGGCCGCCGACGACAGCGCCCTCCCCGGTGACGGCCCCGACGCGGCCCCGGTCACCGTCCAGCTCCCCGCCGAGGAGGCCCTGCTCACCCACGACCGCGTCCTGCTGCGCGGCGACGCGGGCTCCGGCAAGACGACCCTGGTCCAGTGGCTGGCGGTGACGGCGGCACGCGAGGGCACGCACATCCCGTACGTCCTTCCGCTGCGCACCGTGATCCGCGGCAACGGCGCCCTGCCCTACCCCTCCGCCTTCGTGACCGCGGTGAGCGCCCCGCTGTCCGCACCCGAAGGCTGGACGGAACGCGTCCTGGGAGCAGGCCGCGCCATGATCCTCATCGACGGCCTGGACGAGATCCCCGCAGTCGACCGCCGTTACGTCCGTGACTGGCTGCTCTCCCTCATCAACGCCTACCCGGGCAACCGCTGGCTGCTGACCTCCCGCCCCTCCGCGGTCCGCCCGGACTGGCTCGCAGCACAGGGCTTCCGCGAACTGACCCTGGCCCCCATGCGCCGGGCGGACGTGGCGACCTTCGTCCACCGCTGGCACACGGCGGCCGATGCCCCGCAGTTCGAGGGCCCGCTCCTCGACTCCCTGCGCACCAAACGCGACCTGGCCCGCCTCGCCACCAACCCCCTGATGTGCGGCCTGATCTGCGCCCTGCACCGGGAACGCCGGGGCTACCTCCCCACCGGCCGCAAGGAACTCTACGACGCCGCCCTCACGATGCTGCTGGCCCGCCGCGACCGGGAGCGGGGCATGGGCTCGGTGGACGAGGCGGAGCTGAGCGAGGAGGCCCAGCTGGAGCTGCTGCAACGGCTCGCCTACGCGCTCGTGTTGAGCAACCGCACGGAGATGGACCTGGAGACCGCGGAAACGATCGTGGACCGCAGTCTGCCCTCCATCGCGCTGCCGCGCGGCCAGTCGGACGCGCCGACCGTCCTGCGCACCCTGCTCCTCCGCAGCGGCCTGATCCGCCAACCCGCCGACGGGGTCCTGGACTTCGTCCACCGCACCTTCCAGGACTATCTCGGCGCCCGGTACGCGGTGGAGGAAGGCCACTTGAACGTCCTCGCCGACCATGCGGACGACACCCAGTGGGAGGACGTGATCCGCATGGCCGTGGCCCATGCGCGGCCCGGGGAACGGGCATCGCTGCTACGGCGGTTGCTCGCGGCCCAGTCGCCCCGGCTGACCCTGCTGGCGCTGGCCTGCCTGGAGCATGCGGTGGCGCTGGACGCGGGCGTGCGGGCGGAGGTGGAGAGGCGGGCGGCGGAGCTGATCCCGCCGCGGACCACGGAGGACGCGCAGACGCTCGCGGAGGCCGGACCCCTGGTGCTGGAGCTGCTGCCGGGGCCCGAGGGGCTGACGGCAAAGGAGGCGCGGAGCGTCACCGTCACCGCCTCCCTGCTCGGCACCGAGGAACCGGAGGGAGCCCTCGGAGTGCTGCGCCGGTTCCGCGAACACCGGGACCTCAAGGTGCGTCGGCAGCTGGTCGGGACCTGGAGCCGCTTCGACGCCACGGCCTACGCGTCGGAGGTGCTGGACGAGCTGCCTCGCACGGGCCTCTATCTCACCTGTGAGTCCGCCGAGCAGCGTGCCGCTCTGACCGGGATGCGGCCTTGGCGCGGCCTCGCGTTCCTGGGCAGGCACTCGGTCGGACAGATCCTGGACGCGGTCCCCGAGCCCGGGGCCGTCACCCTCCTCGACCTGCGGGACAACCCGCTCCTCACCGACCTGGGCGACCTGTTGCCCTTCGGGTCCCTGCACGATCTGCTGCTGGCCCGCTGTCCGGCGGCGCACGGCCTGAAGCGGCTCGCGGAGCTTCCGCTCGCCGAGCTGATCTGCGGGCAGATCGCCGACGTCACGGGCCTGAAGTCGCTGGGCTCGCTCGTCCGGCTCACCGTGGAACAGGAGCTCCCCGGCGACAGCCTCGGCGAGGTGCTGCCCGTCGACGCGGCACTGGAGTTCCTCTTCCTCGGCCGGAACAGCACCAACCGCACCGGGCTGCGCGGCTTGCAGCACTGGACCAGCCTCACGGAGCTCAGCCTCGGGCCGCTGACCGCGGAGCTGACGACAGCCGACTGGCAGGCGGTGGCCGGACTGCCCGGGCTGCGGACCCTGCATCTGAACGCGCGGATTCTGCGGGAGCTGCCGCTCTCCGTCGAACGCATGCCGAAGCTCTCCGGCGTCGAGGTACTGCGCGTACCCGGGCTGCTCGGCACCGAGGACTTCTCCGTCCTGGCACACCGGCTGCCTGCGGTGCGCTCCGTGATCCTGCAGAACATGCCGGGGCACGCTTTTCCCACGTCCCGGTTTGCCGAGTACTTCCCCGGAGCGGACATCAGCCTGGTGAAACGCTGAAGGGGCCGGTGCTCCGAAAAGCACCGGCCCCTTCAAGGCACAGCCCTGAGGCTTACGCCTCCTTGCTCAGGTTCGGCCCGGCTCCGCCGGCCGCCTGCTCGATCGGCGGGACGTCCGGCAGTGCCGACTTCTCCTCACCCCGGAAGGTGAAGGTCTTGGCGTCGCCCTCGCCCTCCGTGTCGACGACCACGATGTGACCGGGGCGCAGCTCGCCGAAGAGGATCTTCTCCGAGAGCGTGTCCTCGATCTCGCGCTGGATCGTGCGACGCAGCGGCCGCGCGCCCAGCACCGGGTCGTAGCCCTTCTTGGACAGCAGCTCCTTGGCGGACTGGGAGAGCTCGATGCCCATGTCCCGGTCCTTGAGGCGCTCGTCCACCTTGCCGACCATGAGGTCGACGATCCGCAGGATGTCCTCCTGGGTCAGCTGCGGGAAGACGACCACGTCGTCGACGCGGTTGAGGAACTCGGGGCGGAAGTGCTGCTTGAGCTCGTCCGAGACCTTGTTCTTCATGCGCTCGTAGTTCGACTTCGTGTCGCCCGTGGCCGCGAAGCCCAGGTTGAAGCCCTTGGAGATGTCCCGGGTGCCGAGGTTGGTCGTCATGATGATGACCGTGTTCTTGAAGTCCACGACCCGGCCCTGGGAGTCGGTCAGACGACCGTCCTCCAGGATCTGCAGCAGGCTGTTGAAGATGTCCGGGTGGGCCTTCTCGACCTCGTCGAAGAGGACGACGGAGAACGGCTTGCGGCGGACCTTCTCGGTCAGCTGGCCGCCCTCTTCGTAGCCCACGTAGCCGGGGGGCGAACCGAAGAGACGCGACACCGTGTGCTTCTCGCTGAACTCCGACATGTCGAGGGAGATCAGCGCGTCCTCGTCACCGAAGAGGAACTCGGCGAGGGCCTTGGACAGCTCGGTCTTACCGACACCGGACGGGCCGGCGAAGATGAACGAGCCACCGGGGCGCTTCGGGTCCTTCAGACCGGCACGCGTACGGCGGATCGCCTTCGACAGCGCCTTGACGGCGTCGACCTGGCCGATGACCCGCTTGTGGAGCTCGTCCTCCATGCGCAGCAGACGCGAGGACTCCTCCTCGGTGAGCTTGAAGACCGGGATGCCCGTGGCCGTGGCCAGCACCTCGGCGATCAGCTCGCCGTCGACCTCGGCGACGACGTCCATGTCGCCGGCCTTCCACTCCTTCTCCCGCTTGGCCTTGGCGGCCAGGAGCTGCTTCTCCTTGTCGCGGAGGGAGGCGGCCTTCTCGAAGTCCTGCGAGTCGATCGCGGACTCCTTGTCCCGGCGGACGGCTGCGATCTTCTCGTCGAACTCGCGCAGGTCCGGCGGAGCGGTCATCCGGCGGATGCGCATCCGGGAACCGGCCTCGTCGATCAGGTCGATCGCCTTGTCCGGCAGGAAGCGGTCCGAGATGTAGCGGTCGGCCAGGGTGGCCGCCTGGACCAGCGCCTCGTCCGTGATGGAGACCCGGTGGTGGGCCTCGTACCGGTCACGCAGACCCTTGAGGATCTCGATCGTGTGCGGCAGGGACGGCTCGGCGACCTGGATGGGCTGGAAGCGGCGCTCCAGGGCCGCGTCCTTCTCCAGGTGCTTGCGGTACTCGTCCAGGGTGGTGGCACCGATGGTCTGCAGCTCACCGCGGGCCAGCATCGGCTTCAGGATCGAAGCCGCGTCGATGGCGCCCTCGGCGGCACCCGCACCGACGAGCGTGTGCAGCTCGTCGATGAACAGGATGATGTCGCCGCGGGTGCGGATCTCCTTGAGCACCTTCTTCAGGCGCTCCTCGAAGTCACCGCGGTAGCGGGAGCCGGCGACCAGGGCGCCGAGGTCCAGGGTGTAGAGGTGCTTGTCCTTGAGGGTCTCGGGCACCTCGCCCTTGACGATGGCCTGGGCGAGGCCCTCGACGACGGCGGTCTTGCCGACGCCGGGCTCACCGATCAGGACCGGGTTGTTCTTGGTACGGCGGGACAGCACCTGCATGACCCGCTCGATCTCCTTCTCGCGCCCGATGACCGGGTCGAGCTTGGACTCACGAGCGGCCTGGGTGAGGTTCCGGCCGAACTGGTCGAGGACCAGGGACGTCGAGGGGGTGCCCTCGGCAGGGCCGCCGGCGGTGGCGGTCTCCTTGCCCTGGTAACCGGAGAGCAGCTGGATGACCTGCTGCCGCACCCGGTTGAGATCAGCGCCCAGCTTGACCAGGACCTGGGCGGCGACGCCCTCGCCCTCACGGATCAGGCCGAGCAGGATGTGCTCCGTGCCGATGTAGTTGTGGCCCAGCTGAAGGGCCTCCCGGAGCGACAGCTCCAGGACCTTCTTGGCACGGGGGGTGAAGGGGATGTGCCCGGACGGGGCCTGCTGGCCCTGGCCGATGATCTCCTCCACCTGCTGACGGACCGCCTCGAGCGAAATCCCGAGGCTCTCAAGGGCCTTGGCGGCGACACCCTCACCCTCATGGATCAGGCCCAGGAGGATGTGCTCGGTGCCGATGTAGTTGTGGTTGAGCATCCGGGCTTCTTCCTGAGCCAGGACGACAACCCGCCGCGCGCGGTCGGTGAACCTCTCGAACATCGTTAATCGCTCCTCAGAGCGGTCAGGCAGTGGGGGGAACTTCCCCTCTCTGTCCTACCGCAGCTTAGTCCCGCAAGCAGGGACCGCTCATTCCAACTGCCGACACCGTCGATGGCCTCCTGACCCCGAACGCCGACATCTGCTCCAACCCGATGGTGCGAGACGATGTTCCCGCAGGCCAGGCAGTTACCCCTTCCGTCAGTACGCCGATGGCGAACGTGAGACGGCCTCGCCTGCGTGTCGCCCCCTCCCACTAGGGATGTCTTACCCGCAGCGACTGACAGTCCATGCCGTAGGCCCCCGGTCCCTCCGCTACGGGCGAACAACCTTGCGTCTCTCCGGACCCCCACCCGACCCCTTTTCCGGCACTCTGCGCAGCCGTTCGCGCACCCAGCGTAACTCTGGCGGAGTCGGGACGGTTGCACCTGGCATGGCTGGCACAGCGCCTCCGGCAGCTTCCACGGTCCCTCACCCCCGTCGTCCGTTCGATTCCGGTTCCGAGTGCGGCCGGCGGCCGGGCCGGCTCCGGCACTGGTACGAGAACGATCTGGGATGGGCAACAGTGCCCGCGGCGCCCGGAGAGCCGCTGCGGCTGGTCACGGGCGGGCGCTTCGACGTGCTGGAGGTGCCGGCGCGAGCGGGCGTACGGGCGCTCGGGCACCTGGCGCCGGGCTCTCCGGTGGCCCTTCAGGGCGGCCGGATGCGGCTGCTGGTGGCCGCGGGCAGCGCGGAGGAGCTGCCGGGGCTGCTGGACTGGCTGGAGTGGGGCGCACCGGCCCTCGATCTCGACCTGCGGGCCCTGGGCGCCGGGGGCGCGATGGACGCTCCGGCACGGCCCGAGCCGGCGGTCACCGGGGTCCGGCCGCCTTCCGGATCCGCCGACGGGCCGGGCGGGCCCGTGCAGGGGGCCGCCGTCTGGTTGCGGCCCCCCGAGTCGGGGTGCGAGGTCGAGGCCTCGCTGCCGACGCTGTCGGCCATGGGGGGCGTTGGAGGCGCCCCCGATCTCGTACGGCTGGTGAACACGGTGGCCACGGAGTGCCACCGCATCCGGCTGCGGCGCGCGGGCCGCGGGCCGGAGGATTGTCAGGCGTTGGCGTCCTCGTAGGCCTGGCGAATCGTCGCGGGAACACGGCCGCGGTCGTTGACCTCGTAACCGTTCTCCTTGGCCCACGCGCGAATCTGCGCGGTGTCCTGGCTGCCGCCGGAAGCTGCACGGGCCTTTCCACGTCCGCCCGCAGCACGGCCACCGGTACGCCGACCGCCCTTGACATACGGGTCGAGAAGGCCGCGCAGCTTGTCCGCATTGGAGGTCGTGAGATCGATCTCGTACGTCTTGCCGTCCAACGCGAACGTCACGGTCTCGTCCGCCTCGCCGCCGTCGAGGTCGTCGACAAGAAGGACCTGAACCTTCTGTGCCACCGGATTTCCTTTCATCGATAACTTCAG
Organism: Streptomyces sp. GbtcB6; assembly: GCF_019091475.1. NCBI lineage: Bacteria > Bacillati > Actinomycetota > Actinomycetes > Kitasatosporales > Streptomycetaceae > Streptomyces > Streptomyces sp. GbtcB6. Next base: position 38,396 of record NZ_JAGXJL010000069.1, read on the forward strand.
GGCCGGGGGTCTGCGGCGTCCGCCGTTTCGCCGCCCCCTGTTATATGCAGTACTGCAGTACGTCGGAAAGCAAACCGCTTTTGCGGGAAAAACACAAACCCCTGGGAGAGACCGAGGGGCCCGCTCCCGCCCGGAAACATGCGCGTTTCGGACATAGGGCACCTGGGCAAGGCGGGTTGCCCGGAATAGTGGGCCGATCTCCTGCCCATCTCCGCCCCGATGACCCTTGTCGACCCTTGTCCGCCGCGATCCCTCTCGGCGATCACAGATGCAGAAGCATCCGGCTGTTGCCCAAGGTGTTCGGTTTCACTCGTTCGAGTCCGAGGAACTCCGCGACACCCTCGTCATAGGAACGCAGCAGCTCCGCGTAGACATCGGTGTCCACGGGTGTCTCGCCGATCTCCACGAAGCCGTGCTTCCCGAAGAACTCGACTTCGAAGGTCAGACAGAAAACGCGGCGAACACCAAGCCAACGCGCGGTCTCCAGCAACTTCTCCAGCAACTGATGACCGACACCGGCACCCTTGAGGCTCCGGTTCACCGCGAGAGTGCGCACTTCCGCGAGGTCTTCCCACATCACGTGCAGTGCGCCGCAGCCGACCACCTCGGCGTTGTCGTCGCGTTCCGCGACCCAGAACTCCTGGATGTCCTCGTAAAGCGTCACCGTGGCTTTGTCGAGCAGGATGCGGCCGCGAACGTACGCGTCGAGGAGGCGGCGCACCGCCGGGACATCGCTGGTCCGGGCCCGCCGGACGGTGATGGCTTTTGCGGTGACTTCGGGGCGCATCGCTGACATGAGCGGACGCTATCGCCCGCCGGTGTCCGCCACGGAGCCGGGGTTCTCCTCTTGCGGAGCTTCCCGGTCTTCCCTCTCTTCCCGCCGTTCCTGGCTATCCGGACCCTGCACGATGCGTACGGCGTCCCGCAGAGCCTGCCGCTGTTCGTCGCTCATCATCCCGAAGAAGGCGACGAGTGCGGCGGCCGGGTTGTCGCTCTGCGACCAGGCGTCGTTCATCAGGGCGGCGGCGTAGGCGGCCCGGGTGGAGACGGCCTCATATCGATAGGCGCGTCCTTCGGCCTCCCGCCGGACCCAGCCCTTCTGATGGAGATTGTCCAAAACGGTCATCACCGTGGTGTAGGCGATCGACCGCTCCTGCTGAAGGTCTTCCAGGACTTCTCGAACGGTCACCGGGCGGTTCCACTTCCACACCCGCGTCATGACCGCGTCTTCGAGTTCTCCCAATGGGCGAGGCACAGCTCAGAACAATAGTGGGAGATCCCGCCAATGACGTGCCAGACATGCACTTTCACCAGCAAAGGCGAACAAAAAGGGCGTACGACTCGGAAAGTGCGGGCGCGACAGGGGACGCGCGGCGAGTCGTACGCCAGGAGACGGCGGGCAGACGGCGGGCCGGGAGGGCGGCCCAGGGAGGGTGCGGCCCGGTTCAGACGCCGTCGGCCTTGGAGACGGCGGCGTGGCGGGCGCTCTGCGCGCGCTCCAGGGCGGCGTCGACCGCGGCGTCCTCCTTGGCCTTGGCGGCCCCGCCCTGGGTCTTCACGATCACCCGGACCAGACCGATGAAGAAGACGGCCATGACGACCGGAGGCAGCAGCGCGGAGACGTAGTCCATGCGTCCAGGGTAGCCACGGGGGACCGGGCGAAAGGGGCGGGGTGGGCGAACCGCCCCCGACCCCCCGCCAACTGCCGCTTTCCCGGACGACCGGTCAGCCGGCGGCGAGCTGCTGCGGGGGCCCGGCCGGCGGCGAGGCGGGCCGGCGCCGGGGAAAGACCTCACCCGGAGTGGGAATGGGCCGCTTCGGCGCGTCGGGCTCGGGAGCCGCGGGCTGCGGGGCGGGCCGTTCGGCGGGCTTCTCCTTGGGCTTCCTCTCCGGCTCCTTGGCCACGCCGCCCGGCAGGGCCGTCAGCCGGACCCTGGAGGCCGGAACGGCGGGCGCCGGCACCTTGCGGGCCCCCTGGGCGAGCCGGGCCCGCACATCGCGCTCGGCGAGGTCCTGGCAGCGGCCGAGCAGTGCGGCGGCGTCGGCGTTGCCCCGCAGCGCCCGTAGCGCGGCGAGGTCGTCCGGGGCGGGCCGGTGCCCGGCACCCAGCACCTCCTCCAGGAGGGCGAGATAGCCGGCGACGGTCCCCGGCAGGGCGGCGCGGTACCGGGCCAGATCGGCCACCAGGAAGGCACGAAGCCGGGCCCCCTCGCCGATCGCCTCGTCGAGCGACTCGGCGAGCCGATGACAGTCCTTGACGTCCTCGGCGGAGACGGGACCGGGGTGAAGGGCGAGGGCGAGAGCACGGCGGAGCACACGCAGCTCCTCCGCACCGAACGCCATGCCGCCGCGGGATCCGTATGGCGTGGGCATGGTCCGAAGATACGCGTAAATCAGACAAACTCGACACAGCACGCGGGTGTGGCGCAACAGGCCACCCACCTGGCCGCCGCCAGCCGCCCCCCTTCTCAGCCCGTCCGGTGCTCGACGAGAGCCGGTCCGCACCCCTTTCAGCCCGTCCGGCGTTTGAGGACGAGGCCGTTCAGGCCGAAGCGGGGGTCCGGGGGCG